>CAZSGN010000051.1:0-5868 GCA_964606415.1 uncultured Bacteroidales bacterium | reverse complement strand
AAGGCCTGGGAGTCTATGTTTTTATGTGGTTTCTGTGTTAAAAGTTCCTAAAATCTTATTTTTCTCAAAATATTCGGACAGCAGTTTTTTTTATCTAAAATATTAGTTGATCAAAAGATAAAAAAGCTCGCCTACGAATGCCTTTCTGAGATTAATTATTGCTCCTCCTTCGTATCGAGTCAGGCTGTTTATTGGATTTGGTCGCGGGGAATCATTTTATTGAGCACAGCATAGACGGTTAATCCGCTAACGGTTTTGATGCCCAGTTTGGCAGTGATATTTTTGCGATGTGAGATGACGGTATGCTTGCTAATAAAAAGTTTATCAGCAATTTCCTGGTTTGTCCGGCCATAGGCGACCATGGTTAAAACCTCTTTTTCTCTCTCTGATAATAGCGAGGATTCTTTATTCTCGGATTGTTTTGTGTCTGAGAAGTGTTTTTCAAAGACAGGACTGATTTCACTTTTTGTTGCATTGCTTTTAAGAATGAAATCTATCCCGCGAATATTTTTAGGGGGGAGATCTTCTCTGGTAATAAGCCCTGTTCTGGCTTTTTTATTTAACCGTGCGAAAAGGTCTTGGTCAAAGTTGGCCTGGAGGACTTTTTCATCAATAAGGATAATATTGGGCTGTTTTTCTTCTAAATAATTATTAAGTGCAGGCATATTTGGGAAATAGATAAATGAAGCATTGCTAAGGTCCGAGATGATGGCAGTTAGCCCACGCTGGATAATGTATGAATGGCTGACGATGGCTATGGATTGTTGCATGATTTCAGGATTTTTGGTATCCGTCTTCTAATTTTTTCAATGCCGGTATTAGAATCTGGTCCTCGAGTTTTTCATGATCCTGCAGGTCTTGTTCAAAGACATATATCCAGTGAAGTAGTTTGTTACATTTTTCCTGATCATAGTCAGGGGGGAGATATTTGATAATGATATTTTTCAGATCGAGAAGCTTGAGCAGCACATTATCATGTTCATCCGAATGCTCGTGATAAGAAAAAGAGAAGTTTTCCTGGAGGGATTTAATATCACCGGATAGAGGCTCATTATTAACAAGGGCTTTCAAATATGGGAAAAAGCGATCTTCCTCGTTTTGAAGGTGATGTTCAAGCTCCTCCTTATATTGTTTGTAGAAATTTTTGATTAGTTCCAGATTCTCGCAGCCTGTTGGGCAGCTTGTTAAAAGATTCTGGATCATAAACTCAATATCAGGGATGTAATTTTCTTTGTAATATTGATGTGTTTTGATCAGATAGTCTACAACCAGCTCCGGCTCATTTGCCTGTATTTGTTCTTCGGGATAAGAGGAATTGTCATTATAGGCATTTAGGATATCAAGAAAAAATGAAGTATGGATATTATTTTTTTGACATATTTTAGCAACTGTTTGGTCGCCAAATCCAAGTTTGATTCCAAATCTGCTGATGATTGGCAAGAGCAGGTAGTTTGAGTCGATAACATCTATCATTTTTGTATTTGGTTCGAATCGAATTTGTTGTGTCATGCTTGTTGAAATTATAGAGATAAATGAGGTGAGGGGATAAATTATTTTGTTAATAACGGAAAAGGACTATGTCTTTATTTGTCTCTTTTCGTTTAAGAGTGGTGGCAATGTTTCCGGATGAAAATAAAAGCGGGTGCCAGGATTTTATATTTTTTATTTCTTGCAAAGAATGTCCTTTGGTGTCCAGCATTAGAAGCTTTTTGCCCGATGGTTCGTTAAAGGTCAGAATGATATCGTTTCCCCGGAGTTTTAATTGATCAGCCTGCCATGGGTCATTGATCGTTTGTTCCCATATTTGATTCCCTGACTGGTTCAAATAGCTAAGCCGGGATGATGTGCTGTCTTTTTTTGAAAGAACGGCGATATGATCTTCATTACAGGAAAGCAGTAAGATGGTGTCTTCTTCCGGCAGGAAATAATCCCAGTTAAGATAACCCTGGTCATTGACAGAAGCAACCCAATGGTGTCCACCAAAGACGATATTGCTGTCTGATAACACATCAATGCCAGCCAGCATGCCATCCTGTGAATAGTTTCTCTCCCACATTTTGTGTCCATCACTATTCATTTTGATCATATAAAACCGGGTTTTATTGACCAGACTATCTTTTTCATTTCTTGTGGTATCGGTTATACCTCCGGCTAAAATAAAGTCATTCTGAGGCGTAATGTCAAGGGATGAAACATGCATGTTTGTTACTTTGCGTTGCCACTTTTTATTTCCATCGGCATCTAATTTCAAAAGAAAAAATGAACCAGAGAGACTATCTGCCTTAGGAATATTGGTGCCTGCCATAATGATATCATCGTCCGCATTTAAATTCATGTAATGGATAGTGTCAACTCCAGGGTAATTGATAAACCGGTTATTGACAAGTTTTCTTTCCTGATCCAGTTCTAACAGCCAAAATTGATAAGGTACGCTATCTGATCTTTCTTTCTTTGAGGCAAAAGAGATTAACAAGTAGTTCCCGTTCTTTTTTTGAGCCAATCCGATGACTTCCTCAAAGCCATAATTATTATCAAAGCCAATGCACCAGTTTGTTTTTTTTAGGAGTTTGGGATGGCTGGATTGAAGATTCTGGCCTAATATTTTCGATTTAAGGTTAAAAATTGTTTTAAAATTTTGTCCTTTAGGGTATTTCTTAACATATTCATTAAAAGCCTCTATCGTATTGTCCTGTTGTGCTTTTTCAAAATACAGTGATTTAAGGATGTTCTTAGCATCAAGTACATATTTGGAACCGGGGTAGTCATTCATGTATTGCTCAAGGGCATTAATGGTGTTGGTTGTCCGGGCTTTTTGAAAGGCTGCTTTAGCTATTTCTTTGCGGGCAATATTCACTTGTTTCGCCTGGGGATAAGCATCAATAAATTTCTGCCAGGCTTTGGGTGTGTTTTTGTTTTGTGCTTTTTGAAAAGCAATTTTGTGGATAGCTTGCCTGGATTCTTCTACTTGGGCTGCTTCAGGGAATTGTTCTATAAAGTCCCTGTAAGCATTAATTGTATGTTTTTTTTCAACTTTCCGGAATTCAAGGTAATGCCAGATGTGGATAGCGCTTTTATGGTATCTGGAATTTGGGAACCGTTCAATAAATGATTTTACCAGGTTAATGTCATTTTCTTCCCTGACATATCTGATTAACTGGTTTTCTATTTCTTCTACTCTTAAATTAAAACGTTTGGAAAAGCGGTCGGCTGAGCGCCTTAAAGATTTAAAGTAATTGTAAAGTAATTCCTCATCCTCTTTATTGATGTTCTCGAGATGTTTTTTTGCTTCCCGGGCGTATTCCCATGCGGTCATAAGGTCGGTTTGGGCGTATTCCTGATTGGCATAAATCATCGCCAGCGCTAAATTAGCAACAGCATTTTCAGGTTCATCTTCCAGATATCGTTTGAATAGTTCAACACCTTTTTCGTAGTCTTTCTTTTCCAGTTGGCGAAAGCATCTGTTCATGCTTTGTGACCAGGAAGATAAAACATAAAAAAGCAGAATGGCAATAACGAATATTTTTTTCATTGGTCTTTTAATTATTCTTTGGGATTTAGAGAACGATTATATTTGTGTTTAATGACCAGTTTTTAATCCTGATTATTAACGTTTTACAACTAAAAATTCAACTCTTCTGTTTCGTGCTTTGCCCTCATCCGTTTTGTTTGTGTCGATGGGTTTATTTTCCCCATGCCCCACATAAGTGAGCCTTTTTTCCGAAATCCCTTTTTCTTTGAGGTATTCGACAACGGCTTTTGCACGCCCTTCACTAAGCTTTTGATTGTAGCTTTCAGAGCCATCACTGTCTGTGTGTCCGGATATTTCTATTTTACTGATGTTATGCTCATTAATAAATTGAACAACACGGTCCAGTTCCTTAAAAGAAGCGGGTAAAAGTTTGGTTTTATTAGTTTCGAAAAAAATATTATTAAGAATGATGGCAGAACCCTCCTGTATGGTTTCGAACTGGCTCTCATCTGCTGGCTTTTTAATTTTGGGCGCTTTGAAATGCACCTTTCCGGTTTGGATGCAATTATTTTGATCTTTAACGGTAAATTGATATTTGCCGGCAGACAGATTGCTTAAGTTTTTTCCTTGCTGCCCATTTGACCAATTGATGGTATAGGGAGGGGTTCCGCCTGAGACAGCAATGGATATTTCTCCGTCATCTTTTTTCTTATCAATTCTGCCAGTCAAGGGATTGAAACCACCCGTGTATGAGGTGTCTATGATCACGGCTTCAAGATCATGATTGACACAAGGGCATTTGAGACAATTATCCAACTCTTCGATGATGATGTCATCAAAAAAATAATAAGCATATTCTTTTCCCCTTTGATTTTGCACATTTTTATCTGTGACCACATAATTTGTATGCTGATAATCTTTGAAATTCCCGATAATAAAATGTGATTCATTTCCTGTGGCCTCATATAGATGGCAGATTTCTTGCCATTCTTTGACATTGTCCAGGAATAAACCCGATTGGTTATTCAGTTTGGTATCCACTCCCAGTGCTTTGGTGCTTTTATTTTCAACAGGACGGTCAGTGAAATATACACTTAATTGATCAACAACGAATTTGGACATTGATGCCAGCCGGTAAGAGAAACGGACACAATATTTGGTATTGGGTTTTAAATTTTCTTTTAACCGTCCCTGGACGTATTCACGATATTCGACTTCTGAGCCCGAAAGAATAAAGCCAATGTAGCCGTCTCCTGTTTTAGGCTCACTAACACCAGCGAAATTTTCAGGCACCCCAACTTCACTGTTTTCACTGCAACGATTAAAATAGTCTGGTGCTGTTCGCGTAGGGTAGCTCCAGTTGGGAATTAACTCGTGCGAGAGGTTCTGAACAGTATGCGTTTTAGGGCATTTTTCATATTCTTCAAAACTCCAGTTGGGAACAAGATTTGCTTCCGGTGATTGCTGCCCGTTCAAAAGTGAAATGAACAGGAATGAACCCACCACCATCAACATCATAAAATATTGTTTCATTGGCTATATTTTTCCTTGATAAAATAATTATAATTCTGTTTTTAAAGATACTTTTTTTGTATGAGTTGAAAAAATGATCTTTGAAGGAAATTAGCTGGAATGAATATCTTCTACCTAAGTAAAGCGATTTAAACGAAGTGAAAAATCGCTTTACTTAATCGATTGAGCGGAATCGCTCAATTTGGGTTCTAATAATGATCACTCAACTTAAGCTATTTTTATCAGAAATAACGCAAGCAGCTTTCTCGATTTTCTCGAAGACTAAGAAAGATGTAAGTCTTTCATTTTATTCATTTCACTTAAAGTGGCAGGATTAACTATAGAAAGGAGCAAGAGTTAACTTATACCAGGAAGTGCCAGGCCAGTAAGATGAGCTTGTTTAAAAAATACATGATTTACATTATAATCAAACGGAATAAATAATCATGCAGCAAAAAGTTTGAAAACTTCATAAATCACATCACTGTGGGTGTCTGCATAATTGTTTTTTAGCCAGCGATAGAGATGAAAAAGTTCATAAGATTTTAGCCATTTCATGGATTTAAGAAGTTCTTTACGGAATAATTCTTTGTCCCCACTAAGGTTTTGAAGAACAAGTTTTTGGTGTTCTAACATGACGGGTTTTATTATAGGGTTTTCCGAATAAAGATACAACAAAAAGAAGCTGAGTGCAAAAAAATCATGGTGATAGTTTTTAAAAAATATGGTGATCTAAATCATTTCAAGTTATATAAGTTGTTGTTAAATAGACTTTTGGTATTTAAGACGTGTTTTGTTTTTTATCTTTCTTTTGGTTCTACTCTTATTTCAATTAATGGTTAAATATTTAAATGATATAAGACACTGTTAAAATTGTTAAAATATTG
>CAZSGN010000050.1:0-13917 GCA_964606415.1 uncultured Bacteroidales bacterium | reverse complement strand
TATTTTATCTACATATAAACAAATTGCAAGCTTTCATTAAATTAGTGGGAGAACCAAATTATAAAATATAAACAGATGAATAAAATTAAGAACGTGATAGCCTCCTTTATAATCATGCTATGCCTAGGGGGTGTTTATGCATGGAGTATTTTTGTCCCAGAGTTAATGAATCGATTCAATTATTCATCATCTCAAACCCAACTGGTTTTCGGATTACTAATTGCGGTTTTTCCGACCTCCATGATCTTGGCAGGAAAACTTGAAAAAGTAATCGGTCCCAGGATAATCGCAATCATATCAGGTATACTTTTCGGTCTCGGCTATCTGTTGGCAAGCATCTCTAATGGCAATTATATTCTGGTTCTTTTAGGGATCGGTATTATCGCAGGAATAGGAACTGGTTTCGGCTACATGATCGCGCTGTCAACTCCTGTTAAATGGTTTCCGGAAAAAAAGGGGCTAATCACAGGTATTGCTGCAGCCGGATTTGGTCTCGCATCAGTTATTCTCTCGTATATTGCAGAATTATTAATGAATACAGGAAAGCCAGTGTTAGATATTTTTGGCATTATCGGTATCAGTTACGGATTGGTCATCATTCTTTTTTCTTTTTTAATTAAAAACCCTCATATAGAGACGCAAGGCATAAAAGCCCGGATCAAAGATTTTATTACTAAACCCATTTTTATAAAATTATTTGCAGGCATTCTTGCAGGCACTTTTGCCGGACTCCTTGTTATCGGTAATCTTAAACCTATCGGTGCCACAAGTATTACAGATGACAACATACTTGTGCTGGGTATTTCAATATTTGCCATTGCTAATTTTCTCGGGAGACTAACATGGGGATACCTCAGTGACCACATCGGGGCTGCACTCAGTATTCTTATTTCACTAACCTTACAAGGCCTTGCCATATTTTTAATAGGCTTCCTTTCCCTTAGCCCATCGACATACCTTATGCTCGCTGCACTCATCGGATTCAATTTTGGTGCTAACTTTGTGCTTTTTGCCAAAGAAACAGCACAATTATATGGCATTAATAACCTTGGAATCGTTTATCCATTTGTTTTTTTAGGATATGCCCTGGCGGGGATACTTGGTCCATTAACAGGAGGAATGATCTATGACCTTTTTCAAGACTTCAAAATCGCCACAACCATTGCAGCATTTGTAAGCCTTGCTGGCGCATTAATCTACCTGCCCGAATCTATAAAAAGCAAGAAAAACCATTTACATCAATAAAAATCATTGTCTAAAACAAATACATTTCTATGCAATTCCAGATATAAGTTTGAGATAAATATCAGCAATTTTATTACTAACTATATATCGTAGCAATAACTTTTCTTGAACCTCCATGATCCCGGAACTCGCATAAATAAATTCCCTGCCATGTCCCAAGATTAAACCGCCCATCTGTAACCGGAATAGTAAGTTGATGTCCAACAATAGAGGATTTCAGATGAGCAGGCATATCATCGGCCCCCTCAAGCGTATGTTTAAAATAAGATGTGTTTTCAGGAACCATCCGGTCAAAAAAAGAATCAAAATCCACCCGAACTGTCGGATCCGCATTTTCGTTAAGAGTTAGTCCTGCGGAGGTATGCTTAAGTAAAAGGTGTACAAGCCCCTGCTCAGGTAATTCGGGTAAATGTTTTATAATTTGATCGGTTACCAAATGGAATCCACGGCCAAGCCTCGGTAAAGAAAATTCATTTTGATATATCATAACATGCTATTTTTATAGCAAATATAACAATTACCTGTATGAAACAATAATGATCCCAAAAACGATTCTAATCCAAGATTAAACGATCATTTTCTCCAGCTATTGGCTAAAAGAGATCGCACAAGATATACTGGCCTCTGTAAGCTAATGACTTATAAAAAAAGAGAGCCCCCATATTGGAAGCTCTCTCCTTTATTAATTACAATTATGAAAAAACAACGATACTATTCAATAATAATCTTACGCGTAATCACCTTTCCATCGTCATTAACCTGAACAACAACTACTGAAGCATTTAAGTCTGACACATCAATTTCTGTTGTATTATTTTGGCTCTTTACGCGAGAAATAGGTGCTCCTAATACATCATAAAGGGTAATAACTGCACCTTGAGGAGCAATAACTGTTAATATATCCTTTGCAGGGTTAGGGCCTACAGATATATTATCATTTTCAATAACATTGTCGATTGATACACCAATTGTAGTAGTAAAGCTCCAGGTAATCTGACTGTTTGTTAAACCATCACTGTTTTGCATAGCACCTGCCGGTATAGTAACCGTGTATGTTTCGTCATTGTCAAGGGCACTGTTATTGATAGTAACAGTACTGTCGGTAATACTTGCATTCGAGAACACATCATTGGCTGAACCATCAATCACTGTAATTCCTGTCAGGTCAACATCAGAGATAGCCTGATCCATTTTTGCCGTGACCGTTACATCAGTAGCTACATCAGTCTCGGCATCTGCCGGTGTTGTAGAGACCAGGGCAGGAGCTGTCATAATGGTTGTAAATGTAGATGAAGTAGGAGATGTGGTTTCTCCCCATACATTTTGCACCGGTTCAACAGCAACATAGTATGTTTGTCCATTAGCCAGCTCTGCAGCAAGAGTTACCTCAATGGTATCTTTTGTGGCATTAATCGTTGCAGAAAAAACAACATCAGCGCCTGAATCATCTGTCTCTTTAAAAGTAATCAAAGATGCAGGATCAGTGATCTCGGCACCGCCAATTTGTTGCACATGCTGGTCAAAAGATACGATAATAGTTGTATCAACGCTTATCCCTGTTGCACTATCAGCCGGGATAATATCAGCAACCGGGGCAGCAGTAACTGCCTCGATCAACAGGTCATTGTATTGTTTCCACCTTCCGGTAACGTTACTATGTGAAAAAATAAACACTTCTAAGCTATCTCCCTGGATATTTTCTTTAGAAACAGTTGTAGCATTTGTTCCTCCACTATTATAGATTGTGTCCGGGGTAGCGCCGTCAACGCTGTAAGAGATAACACATGCATCGGCAGCATGTCCGTCATGGTCTATATCAATGCTCAGGTTAACAGCATCCACGGAAATACCATTTGATGAATCGATGGCAATTTTTTCAGAGGAAAATTCCATGCCTTTATCTCTGCCAACCAATTTCCCTTCAATAACCGATGAATTGGAAATACTTCCTGAAATCTCCCATGCTGTTGATCCTGAATCTATCTTTGCGCCTTCGGTATTGAAACTTTCATACCAGATAACCTTATCAGTCGGTGAAACATATATCGTGTCATATACCGTGGCATCAACAACTTTTACGCTATCGTTATTTGCTGTAAAAAGTGAATGTGTAACACCATAATAGGTGCTGTCACTTACTAATACTTCAGAGAAAGTTGCTGTGCCGGTATAATCAGTTTGTAAAGTATCCTCACCATCAAGGGTTACATCAGCCATATCAACAGGGGTGCCATCGGTTTCCATTACCGTGATATTTACATTGTAAGCTTCGATCATAGTGATATCTTCGGTTATTGATGAACCCGCGATTTGTATACTGTCCTCATAAGTATCATATCCTGTAGCCATCACTGAATAATATAAACTATCAGATTCAGCAATATCATAGTAAGTTATCGATCCTGTTCCATCGGTTATCGAGTCTCCATAACCATCCAGGCTTATAGTTGCCCCGGAGACAGGTGACATTGAAGTATCTGTAACATTAAATGTGGCATTATAAGCAGGATCTAAAGTTACATTAATAGTTGTGTCTGGTGTTGCAGGGAAAATATCAAAAGAACTGGATAAGGTAGTATATCCATCTATCTCTTCTGAAATAATATATTCAACATTTTCAAGAGGAGTGCCAACCTGGAAAGACACATTTCCTGAGGCATCAGTAGTTAATGTATCTATTTGAGGTATTTTTACATTTATCCCGGATAAATCATTACCATTACTTTTATCTTTTACATTTATGGTAATAGTCGGATAACTGGTTTTCTTTGTTCCACTGATAGCAATAGAATCAAAAGTATAATATCTTGTTCTCGGGTCAGCATTTATGATTAATCGTATTGAATCATATATGCCATTCGCCAATGTACCGGCAGGGGTTACGTCATCAACCCCGCCATTATCAGACAGGACAGTGTCCCGCGCACCATCACCGTGTTCAATAATAAAGTTGAAATAATCACTGCTATTACCTGTTGTTCCTCCAATCAGGAAACTCCAGTTAATGTTATAGAAACTGTCGATCGAAAACCAGTCTGTGATCTAGTTTTTTGCAGTCCCATAACCATCTGTTGCAAATTTCAACAGATTGCTTTCAGTTTGAATATAACTATCATCCGTGGACCAGGTGTTGTCCCGGTTGTGCTTTCTG
This sequence comes from uncultured Bacteroidales bacterium, assembly GCA_964606415.1. Lineage (GTDB taxonomy): Bacteria > Bacteroidota > Bacteroidia > Bacteroidales > JBBRXJ01 > CAZSGN01. The sequence goes on along the minus strand of CAZSGN010000050.1, from coordinate 9,521 downwards.
TTGTCCCGTCAGGGTAGTTGAAATTTTCGATCCATATTGAATCCTGCGAGAAAGAAAATAGTGTAAAAAGAAATGTTCCTAACAAAGTAAGTAATTGTTTTTTCATGGTAGCAAAATTTTAAGGTTAACAATTTATATATTCAAAGAATGCAAAATTCATTAATTTTCCTGATTATTAGGAAAAAATGCTTAATTTTTATTATTTTCATCTTTTTTCACGCATGAAAAAATGGAAAGATCATACCACAAAAATCAGGTTTATCAGTACCTGCCGCTTTTAAAACTGAAAATTGAGAAACAATTAGGCATTCCCCGTAACCAGGAGATGCACCATAAAGATTTTCAGTTACTCGAAGAGCAAATATTTGCTGCGACTAAGGTAAGAATCAGCACCAGTACTTTAAAACGTATCTGGGGGACCGTTAAATACGAAAGCCTGCCACAAATACAGACAATTGATGTGCTATCTCGTTTTGCAGGCTATCGCAATTGGTATCACTTCGTGAAAAAGAAAAAGTCATCCCGGTTTATTAACAAAAAGGTGTTTTTCAGCTTATTTATTATTTTTTGTGTTGTTACAGCGCTGTTTTATTATTTCAATACAACTCCCCCCGGCTATACTTTTAATTTTTTCTGCAAAAACCAGGAATATCCAGCGGACATCAGAGTCAATTATGCTTTTGACAAAGCGGTTGATGATTTTTATATTAAATTTAGTTTTAGTGATCATATTATATCCCTGAAAGAAAAAGATTCTTTATTGCTTAAAAGGATATATCATCCCGGTTTGCAGCATGTGAAATTGTTCTATAAAAAGAAACTGCTTGAAAAACACTCGTTTTTTGTTAATACTCATGGATGGGTCGTTACAGAATCATTTCAGCATTCTGCCCCCTGGTTCAAAAAAAATGTAACGATAGAAAACGGAAAATTGTATAACTTACCGTCTATTGCCGATAATGAACATACGGCTCACTTGAATTATTATCAAAAATTTGAGGATTATCAAGGATTGCTGGAAATGAAAACTTTATTCAGGTTATCCTATTCGGATAAAAATACAGTATTTCACAAAGCAACTATAGGGTTGGATTTTGAGCATGGGATGATAGACCTGGGCTTTATCAGTCCCGGAAATAAAAGCAAAAGCCACCTGATTATAGGCAAGGAAGTTATTTCGGGGTTTAAAAATGACCTTATAAACATGGAGATAGAAAAAGATGTATGGAACCCGTTAATGGTAAAATTAAAGGATTCGGTTGTAGTAGCTCAGCTTGATGGAGAGGAGATTTTCAGATATCCGGTACAATCTTCATTAGGGAAATTTACCGGGATGAACTTTCATTCAAAGGATACCATTGCCTTTGAATATGTCACAATAACAGGAAAAAATGGAGATGTTATTTATAAAGATGATTTTGAGGAAAAAAGATGATTTTATAAGTTTATATAGTGTTGCTCCATCATATTCGCTAACTTCGTTACGCTTGTTCCAAAATTGCTCATTTACACCATTAATCTCTGCATTTTAGGACTTCGCGAGGCTCGTTACCGAACATTATGATCCAGACACTTGATTTTATAGACAGACTCTATATCATTAAAATAAAGGCACATTATTTGCAAAAATAAAAGTATTCAAAAGCAAAAATCGTTTCATTTTGATCAACAGTCCTTTAATCAGTTTTCTTTCTTTATTACTGATGTTGCTGCTTTTGCCCGTGAAAGGTTATACGCAGAAGCAGCACAACAAATATATTCAAGTATCCGGGATCATCCATGACGAAAAAGACAAACCGCTTTCTCATGTACATGTTATCAACAAAAGAAAAGGAAATATGACTGTAACAGATGAAGACGGAATTTATTCTTTAGTTGCCAGAAAAAACGATACCATCTTTTTCTCTTCTATCGGGTATAAACTTGACCGTATCATTGTTCCTGACGACCTGCAAAATAACTTTTTTACCGCAGACATCTCCATGGAACCGGACACCATTCTCCTTAAAACAGTAAGAATATTCCCCTGGGGGAGTTATGAAGAATTTAAGCAAGCGTTCAGAGATCTGGATATAACATCTCATCAAAAAAAACATGCCAATAAGAACATGTCCATGATCATGAAATCCATAGAACGGCAAACAAGTTACACCCCTTCACCTGGTTACGGATATAAATATACAAAATACCCGGAGATTGAAGATAATATTACAAGAGGCACCCAGCCCTCAGTAAGTCTTTTTAATCCGATTGCCTGGGCTCAATTCTTCGAGGCCCTTAACAACGGGCTTTTCTCAAATGATCCTGATGACTAACTACCCTGATTGACTTTTATAGCTATCATTTTTTTATATCTTTGGCAATTTTCAGCATCAATATTAGTTTTAATTTTTAATGAAAAATCTTGCCATATATCTTTTGGTGCTTATAGTGATACACCATTCTGCTATTGGACAGAATGCTGAAAGCAATGAGCCATTCGTGATTTCGGGAAGAATCACAGATCCTGGCGGAAGAAGCATCCCTATGGCAACAATAGCAGTAGAAGGGAGTTCAGCCGGGTCAGTTAGCAAGACAGATGGTTCTTATCGACTTAAAATTAAGACTCCCGGGACTTATAAACTTGTTTATTCCTGTCTGGGCTATCAAACAAAAAAAGTAAACATAGAAGCAATCCCAGGGAAAAAAATATCATTAGACCAAACCCTACAAACAGCTTATCAACAACTTAACACAGTAAACATCAGAGGGGATGACTTTCGCACTTCGACCACTTCCAGGCTAAATACCAAAAGCATAGAGATGCTCCCCAGTGTTTCGGGAAACATAGAATCTGCTATCACCACTTATGCCGGTGTATCCTCAAGAAGCGAATTAAGTTCACAATATTCTGTTCGGGGTGGCAATTTTGATGAAAATCTTGTTTATGTCAATGATGTTGAAATATACCGTCCTTTTTTGATCCGCTCCGGGCAGCAAGAAGGCTTAAGCTTTATTAATCCCGACCTGGTCTCTTCCGTACAATTTTCAGCCGGAGGCTTTGAAGCCTTCTATGGAGATAAAATGTCCTCTGTTCTTGATATCACCTATAAAAAACCCAAAGACTATCGAGCCAGTATGACCGGGAGTCTTTTAGGCGGCACAGCCCACCTCGAAGGTGCAGGAGCCGACGGCCGTTTCACCCATATCACCGGTGCAAGATACAAAACGAACCAATACCTTCTATCATCCTTAGATCTCAAGGGTGAATACAACCCAAACTTTTCAGATATCCAGACTTACCTGACTTACGACCTCTCGGATCAAGTTGAGGCTAGTTTTTTAGGTAATTTCTCACGTAATCAGTATAATTTTATCCCTGAGCAACGAGAACAAGCCTTTGGTACCACGCAAAATGTTTTTAAACTAAATATTTTTTACCAGGGGAATGAGGTTGACCAATTTGACACATACACGGGAGCCTTCACGCTTAATTATCAACCCAGCAAACAATTCTCATTTAGATGGATAACCAGCGCTTTTGGCACCCGTGAATCCGAAACATATGATATATTAGGCCAATACCTGATCAACGAGGCAGATCAATCTGTTGATCAATTTTCAGGAGACAGTGCTGCTAATATTGGCGTAGGTTCATTCCTGAATCACGCCAGAAATTACCTTGAAGCCTATGTACTTTCTACCGGTGTAAAAGGCCGCTACCAGACAAGCAACCAAATATATCAATGGGGCTTTAATATTCAAAAAGAGATTATTGGGGATCATATCCAGGAGTGGGAATTACTGGACTCTTCCGGCTACAGCCTGCCATACTCAGATCAGGAAGTATTATTAAATCAATCTATTTATGCTCAAAATAGCCTAAACTCAATCCGCCTACAATCTTATATTAATCATTCAAGAATATATGACCTGGGCGGAAATCCATTGACGATCAATGGAGGTATTCGTAGTACTTACTGGAATCTTAACCAGGAATTACTTTTTAGTCCACGCCTGACATTATCCCTGCAACCACTTTGGAAAAGAGATGTTCTTTTCAGGTTATCAACCGGTTATTATTATCAGCCTCCTTTTTACAAAGAAATGCGCATGCCTGATGGCAAAATAAACAAAAATATCCGGTCCCAAAAATCAATCCATTTCGTGCTGGGAAGTGATTACAACTTCATGGCCTGGGACAGGCCTTTTAAACTGATCACAGAAATTTATTACAAGCACTTTGATCACCTAATCCCTTATAAAATAGATAACATAAGAATTCGCTATGCCGGGGAGAACCTCGCACGAGGTTTTGCAACAGGCATCGATTTAAAAGTCAATGGCGAATTTGTTAAAGGCGTTGAATCCTGGGCAAGTCTTTCCTTTATGCGCACGATGGAAGATATAAAAAATGATTTTTACATTGATGAACAAGGGAACCGTCAAGAACCAGGGTACTATCCCCGCCCCACTGATCAATTGGTCAATTTCGGGCTCTTCTTCCAGGATTACCTCCCAAACAACCCTACTTATAAAATGCAATTAAATCTATTTTACGGACACAAACTTCCTTATAGTCCACCACACAGCGACCGGTATGATACATACTTTAGAATGCCATCCTACAAAAGGGTTGATATCGGATTATCCAAAACCTTTATTGATAAACCTTACGGCGCAAACCGCAATAACCCTTTACAGGGTATTAAAAAATTATGGGTAGGATTAGAAATCTTCAACCTCTTTGACAATGTCAACACCATTTCCTATCTATGGGTAAACACAATCAGCAGCAGCGAGAGAATTCCGGACGTGTTTGCCGTTCCCAATTATCTCACAGGCCGCCGGTTGAACCTTAAGCTGGGGATGAAATTTTAATCAAGGACTACTATAAATACAAAATTTCTCCTTGCTCACTACTCCAAATTGCCTTTTCAATCATATCAATAACAGCTGCTGCCTGTCGGGGCTGCACAGCAAGTGATGTATTATTATTAATGGCATCGTAAACATTCCGGTAAAAAGCCATATAATCACCAGGCACGGATTCGATCTGCCCACGATAGTGAATGTCTTCAATTTGCGAATTGAGTAGCCCCCAATTACTTTCAGGTTCTTTGCCCCATTGTTCCATCTGGGGCACCTCTCCTCTTTTCAGTAAATCTTCCTGGACATCAAGGCCATACTTTACAAAAGAACCCTTTGTTCCATGCAGAATAAACCGTGGCCCCTTTTCCCTGACCAGGTAACTGCTTTTCAAAGTCACCCTGACATCCGGATAAATCATTTTCACCTCATAATCATCATCTATCGCAGCACCCGGTCTGCTCCTCCTGATATCAGCCCATAAAGCTTGCGGCTTTCCAAAAAGCACTAATGCCTGATCAATTAGATGTGCACCAAGATTATAAATACTACCAGTTCCTGCTTTGCCCTGATCTTTCCAGTCATCTTTCAATGCAAGCCTGTAACGATCAAAATGAGATTCAAACTCCACCAATTTACCCAACCAGCCATTTTCAATAACTTTTTGCACGGTCAGGAAATCACTATCCCATCTTCTGTTTTGATAAACAGCCAGAATAAGGTTATTCTTCTCAGCCAGGTCAACCAACTCCTGAGCTTCTGATAACGAACGGGTAAAAGGTTTTTCCACTACCACATGTTTCCCTGCCTTCAACGCATCCTGTGCCATCTGAAAATGCAGATCATCCGGGGTATTAATTACGACAAGATCGACATCCTTGTTATTGATAATATCATCAAAATGTCGAACAATTACAGCATCAGGATAACGCTCCTTTGATAAATTTTTAGATCTTTCAAGAATAAATTTTAACTGAAAACCGGGGTGCTTTTCTAAAAAAGGGGCATGAAAAACCTGACCGGACATCCCATAAGAGGCTAATGCTGCTATCAATTTTGAATTGTTCATAGTAAAATATATTCTTTTCTGAGTAAAATCTTAAAGGATAAATTAAAAGATACTACATTTAAAAAGTAAAATTATTATTTTTGAATAAAAAGATGCAATCTATGGCGGGGAAAGTATTTCATGAAAACATTTATTCAATGGGAACACGATTCGATGTCGTCTTTCCCAGTCTTGATCAGAAAACAGGTCAGGCTGTATTCAATGAAATCACTCAAAAACTTAAACACATAGAACATCTGCTCAATCGTCATGAGGCATCCAGCCGATTAAATAAAATAAACCAGGAGGCCGCATACGAAGAACAAATTATAGAAGCAGATTTATGGGAAATTCTGTCAGCCTGCCGGGAATTTCATCAAAAAACATACGGCGCATTTGACATTACCATAGCTCCGCTAATGAAACTTTGGAACATCAAACATGGCTATAAAATTGATCTCTTTGAACCATCAGAAGAAGAAATTAAAAATGTGCTGGGTATTGTTGGAATGGACTTACTTGATTTTCAAGATCATTCAAAAACATTGCGATTCAAGAAAGAAGGGGTGCAAATTGATTTTGGCGGATTTGCAAAAGGCTTTGCACTGGAAAAAATCAAAGACATTCTACAATATCACAACATTACCGATGCCTTTATCAGCTTCGGTGAAAGTTCTATCCTGGGTATAGGCAGCCATCCTTACAGTGATAGTTGGAAAACAGGTGTCACCCATATGATTGAAAAAAATGATTCGATATACACCTTTAACCTGAACAACCAGGCCATTTCAAATTCAGGAAGCAATATCTCCGAAACTGGTTTTAATAAATACGGGCACATCATTAATCCAAAAACAGGGTATCCGGTCAAAGGCAACATAACCATTTCTGTTTTTTCTGCTTCGCCGGTTGAAGCCGAGATACTTTCTTCATCCCTTCTTGTTAGTGAGCCCGGCCAAAAAAAAAAGATATTAAACAATTTTCCCGGATGTCGGGCCGTTCAATTTGAGTATCCTAATATGGATAAAGAAGTCAAAGTAACAGAACTGAATTAAGTATACATAACAATGACCAATTCCCAGAAAGCACAAAATAGACGAGATTTCCTACGTTCATTTTCTTTTTATGCCGGAAGTTCACTTTTATTATCTGCGGTTCCATGGCTGGGGCCAACTTTAAAAGGACAAGAAAAAGATAACCTTCGCCCCATAAAATTAGGCGTTATTGGAACAGGATCAAGAGGAAAATACCTCTTAAAACACCTCCTCACCCTTCCCGATGCAGAGATACCAGCAGTATGTGATAATTATGCTCCAAACCTGAATAAGGCCATTGAAATAACAAAAGGAAAAGCCAGGGGCTACAAAGATTATCAACGAATGATCGAAAAAGAACAATTAGATGGTGTTATCATTGCCACTCCGCTTCACTGGCACGCACGAATGACCATTTTCGCTTTACAGGCAGGTATTCATGTTTTTTGTGAAAAAAGCATGGCCAGAAATGTGCAGGATTGTAAAGCAATGGTTGAAACCCGTAAGCAGACAGGCAATATCCTCCAAATAGGCCACCAACGATTATTCGACATCAAATACCTGAAAGGGATTGAGCGGATTCGAAAAAATGAGCTTGGCAAAATCACACAAATAAAAGCCTACTGGCATCGCAATAATGACTGGCGACGACATGTCCCTTCTCCGGAGCTGGAAAGAAAAATCAACTGGAGACTTTATAAAGAATACTCTGCAGGTTTAATGACCGAGCTTGCATCTCATCAAATTCAAGTGGCTAACTGGGTTTTAAAAGAAGTCCCGGAATACATCATGGGTTCCGGCAGTATTAATTTCTGGAAAGATGGAAGAGAAGTCGCAGATAATGTCAACCTGGTATATAAATACCCCAGCGGAACACATCTTATATATGATTCCTTAATCAGCAACCGTTTCTACGGACTGGAAGAACAAGTGATGGGCTCAAAAGGGACCATGGAATTTGAAAAAGGGAAACGTTATCAGGATAATCCACCAGCTCCTCCCGCAATTTTACAACTTATCAATGACATTGAACATGGTATTTTTGATGAAATCCCCATTGGTGGAGCAAGTTGGATTCCTGAAACAGCGCGGGAATACAAAGGAGAATATATAACAGATAAACATCCAATACCCAATAGCTCTACTGTACAACTCATTGCTTTCATGAATTCGATCAGAGAAAACAAACCAATACCCGGAATGCTTAAAGAAGCCTATTATGCGAGTGTTGCAGCTTTACTGGGACACCAGGCCATTGAAGAAAAGAAAATTATTAAATGGCCGGGAGATCTTATGCTAAATGAATTCTAAACCATTCCTGTTCTATGTATAATAAGTCTATTATCAATTAACCGGCATAAATCATCAAAATCACAAAAAAAGCTATACTCTAAAAACAAAAATGTATGAAAGATACCGTTATTACTGGTTTACAAAAAAAGAAAGAATTCAAAACACTACTGATTTGCTTTGCATTAGCTTTTATTTTAAATATATTAGCTATACATATTTACGATGCATCAATCATAGAATTAACAACTTCTTTACATTATGTTTTGCTTTTATCAATCTTTTTTTATTTATTTTGGGTAATAGTAAGACTGATTATTTATTCAGTCCGGAAATTATTCCAAAACAATAATTGAACACACACTTTAAAGCATATATACCAAAATGAAAAAAACAACAACCATTATTGCAGCATTTTCAGTTCTATTACTATTGTCATGTGATCAAAAGATTAGCCAACAACCGCGAAATATTATTCTAATGATAGGCGATGGAATGGGTGTCAGCCAAATCACCGGCGCCATGACCATTTCTGACGGTCCGTTAGCAATGGAGCAATTTAAGATATTTGGGTTTGCAAAAACCCATTCAGGTACCGATTATATTACCGACAGCGGGGCTAGTGGCACAGCTATGGCAACCGGTAAAAAAACCTATCAAGGAGCCATTGGGGTAGATATAGATTCACTGCCCACCATTAATCTTACAGAAATAGCTGAAGAACATAGCAAAAGTACAGGAATAATCTCTACCAGTGCTATTACTCACGCTACCCCAGCCAGCTTTCTTGCTCACGAAAAAAGCAGGCATGATTATGAAGACATTGCGGAAGATTATATGGATATTGATGTTGAAGTATTGATTGGCGGCGGACACGATCATTTTAATAAAAGAAAAGACGGGGTTAATTTATTAACCAAATTCACAGAAAAAGGATATACAGTTGACTCTTCCTTGTCAGACATTACGATAGAGGATATTCAAAAGCTAATGTTATTAACTGCTTCAGAACATAATCCCTCCATCATTAACGGCAGAGACAAAAATTATCTGAGCAACGCGGTTGATCTTTCCCTTGAAATTCTATCCCGCAATCAGAAAGGATTTTTCCTGATGATCGAAGGTTCTCAGATTGACTGGGGTGGACATGCTAATGACGAGGAATTTGTCCTCACTGAACTACTGGACTTTGACAGGGCCGTTAAACACGCGCTGGAATTTGCCCGGAAAAATCCGGAAACATTGGTCATTGTAACATCAGATCATGAAACAGGCGGATTTGGCTTAACAGATGGGGACAG
>CAZSGN010000049.1:0-13928 GCA_964606415.1 uncultured Bacteroidales bacterium | reverse complement strand
ACAGCTTTCGATTGCTTGATCCTATATCATCAAAAATGATGATTCTTCGCCCAGATGTAACCCAGCAAATAGCCCGGATAGCCTGTTCTCGACTTAGCTCTAAACCTCGCCCGTTAAGACTTTGCTATTGCGAAGATGTTATGAGAGCAGATAGCTATCAACTCCGCAGTGAACGTCAATTTCGTAAAATAGGTTGCGAGCTTATTGGGCTTGGTAATAAAGTTATTAATGAACACGAACTCACTAAGCAAGAACTAGATAAACAAGAACTTAATCTTGATATTGAAATTGATTACGATTCATTGATCAGTGTGGGGGCTATGATGGGATCAGGCGGTATGGTTGTGATGGATGAGGATACATGCATGGTTGATGTGGCTAAATTTTTTATGGATTTTATTCAGCGTGAAAGCTGTGGAAAATGCATCCCGTGCCGTGAAGGAACTAAAAGAATGCTGGAAATTCTCGAAAGTATTACTTCCAAGCCGGGGAAACATGACCTGGAAACATTAAGACGATTTAAAGGAGTGACGCAGCTTGAGAAACTGGCTGATGTCATTAAGGATACTTCTCTGTGTGGCTTGGGGCAGTCTGCTCCTAATCCGGTTTTAAGCACCCTTAAGTGGTTCAGGAATGAGTATGAAGAGCATGTTTTTGATCGAAAATGTACTGCCGGCGTATGTACTGAATTGCGTGAGTTCCATATTGATCCGGAGAAATGTACCGGTTGTACTGCTTGTGCCAGGAAATGCCCGACAGATGCTATTGTTGGAGAGCGTAAACAACCACACGAGATTATCCAGGATCTTTGCATCGGTTGTGGGAATTGCGTTGAGACTTGTAAATTCGATGCTGTGTTGATTAATTAATTTGACCATCAAATCTAAAGATAGAATCATGAGCGTTTTTGTAGAAGTGAATAATAAAAAGATTGAAGCCAATCAGGGAGAGACAATTCTTGACCTTCTTAGAAGAAACGGGATTAATGTGCCCACGCTTTGTCATATGAAAGATCTTTTTCCTACTGGCTCTTGCCGGATGTGTGTTGTTGAATGTGAGGGTAGCCGAAATCTTATCCCTTCTTGTTCCCAGCCGGTTGCTGACGGGATGAAGATACAGACACATAGTTCCCGGGTCGTGCATGCACGGAAAACCATTGTAGAGCTTTTGCTTTCCAATCATCCTGATGATTGCCTCTATTGTGAACGAAATGGTAATTGTGAGCTGCAGAGTTTAAGTGAAGACCTTAATGTGCGTGAACGCAGGGTGACAGGAGAAAAAAATAAATATCAAATGGATGTTTCCAGTTGCAGTATTGTCAGAGATCCTGCTAAATGTATCCTTTGTGGACGCTGTGTAAGGGTTTGTGAAGAAGTGATGGGGGTTTCTGCTATTGATTTTGTTGGCAGGGGGAATGAAACTTTTGTGGATACGGCTTTTGGGAAAGGTCTGAATTTATCTACCTGTGTTAATTGTGGCCAGTGTATAATGGCTTGTCCTACCGGCGCGTTGAAAGAAAAGAATGCGCAGGCAGAGCTTAAAACGGCTCTTAATGATCCGGATGTTTTTACTGTTGTGCAATACGCCCCTTCAATCACGGTATCTCTTGCCGAGGAATTTGGCCTGGAGCCCGGAAGGGATGTGATTGGCCTGATGAATGCTGCTTTGCGCAAAATTGGGTTTAACGCGGTTTTTGATACTTCTTTTACTGCTGACTTAACAATCATGGAAGAAAGTGCCGAGTTGCTTGATCGTGTTAAAAACGGAGGAACGCTTCCGATGTTTACCAGTTGTTGTCCAGCATGGATTAAGTATATGGAGCAGTTTTATCCTGATATGCTGGATCATCTTTCTTCATGCAAGTCTCCGCAACAGATGATGGGGGCCGTGATCAAAAGTTATTATGCCCAACAAGAGAATATCAATCCCCAGGATATTTATAGTGTTTCAATTATGCCTTGTACGGCTAAGAAATTCGAGAATCAGCGCGAAGAAATGGCTAAAGATGAATTGATTGATGTGGACGTGGCCATTACTACTAGAGAGTTGGCTCGCATGATTCGTTTGTTTGGTATTGATTTGAAAAAAATGGAGCCTGAATTGGCTGATTCTCCCCTGGGAAGCAGAAGTTCAGCAGGTAAAATATTTGGCGCCTCTGGCGGGGTAATGGAAGCGGCCATTCGTACAGCTCATTACCAGATGACCGGGAAGGAAATGGTGCAGTTCAAGGTGCCTGAAGTACGTGGTTTTGAAGGAAGAAAAGAAGCCAAATTAAATATAGATGGTATTGAAATTGGTGTGGCGGTGGTCAGTGGTTTGGGCAATGCTAAATCCCTTGTCGAAGAAATTCGAAACGGACGGGATGATATTCATTTTATCGAGGTAATGACTTGCCCGGGGGGATGTATTAATGGTGGTGGACAGCCAATTAATGCCAAAGAAGAAAATGTTAAAGCCAGGGCTGCTTCTCTTTATGATATTGATGAGGTTGAATCCATCAAGGCTTCTCATAAAAATCCTTATATCATCGAATTATATGATAAGTTCCTGGGTGAGGCATTGGGGCATAAAAGTCACGAGTTACTTCATACTAATTATAGTAAAAGGGAAGTGATTAAATAACGGAGGTCGTCCATATGATGGAAGTGGCTACAAAACATGGGCTCAATGAGCAATTGGTGTATACCGAGAAAGAAAGTTGCCGGGTGTGTTATACTTGTGTTAGGGAGTGCCCGGCTAAAGCTATTCGTATACATAATGGACAGGCAGAAATTATTGATGACCGGTGTATCGGGTGTGGCAATTGTGTGAGGGTTTGTAGCCAGGGAGCAAAAGTTTATCGCAAATCAACTGAACAGGTTAAGCAGCTTATTGCTTCCGGAAAAAATATTGCGGCTTGTATTGCGCCAAGTTTTCCGGCTGAGTTTGATGAGATCGATGACTACAGGAAACTGGTTGGAATGATCAGGGAAATAGGGTTTAAACAGGTGTTTGAAGTGGGGTTTGGAGCAGATCTGGTTGCTAAAGAATATAACAATATCCTTTTTAAAGGACAAGATCATGCTTGTATATCTTCTGATTGTCCTTCAATTGTTAATTATATTGAAAAGTATTATCCGGACCTCGTTAAATCAATGGTTCCTGTCGTATCGCCCATGGTTGCTACGGCAAGGGCTGTCAGAAAAAAATATGAGGAGGATTTGCAGGTGGTTTTTATTGGACCCTGTGTTGCAAAAAAAGGAGAATCGGCCGAGATTGACGCGGTATTGACATTTGTGGAGTTGAGGGAGTTGTTTGCTGAACAGAATATCAGGATGGAGCAGATCCGGCCTGCTGATTTTGATCCTCCGTATGCTGGAAAAGGGTCATTGTTCCCTATTAGCAGAGGATTGTTCCAGAATATTCTTGCTGATGAGAATGATAAGGAAGAACAGATTATTGTGGCAGAAGGAAAAGAGGATTTTAGAGAATTGATCGCCGAATTTGAGAAAGGGTTGTTGAGTTCCCATCATCTCGAATTGCTTTGTTGTCCGGGTTGTATTATGGGGCCGGGAACTTCTCCTAAGGGTAAAAGATATAACAGGCGGATCAGGGTGAAAAATTATGTGCAGGATAAATTAGAGATGATGGGAGATGAACAGGTGAATGATGAATTTGAGAACCTTGATCTATCTCAGCAATTCACCCTTAGTGACAGCCGGTTATCATTGCCGTCCGACGAAGAAATTACACAGGCTTTACAGTCTATGAATAAGTTCAATAGAGAGGATGAATTGAATTGTGGTGCGTGTGGTTATGAAACGTGTTTCGATCATGCTGTGGCTATTGTTCAGGGGTTGGCAGAAAAAGAAATGTGCCTCCCATATAGCATTGAGCAACTCCACGAATCGCTTGATAATTTACAAGTGTCAAATAAAGAGTTAGCAAGTGCTCGTGAGGCTTTAAAACAGTCAGAAAAACTGGCCAGCATGGGGCAGTTATCTGCTGGTATTGCTCACGAATTGAATAACCCCCTCGGGGTTATTACCATGTATAGTAATATCCTTAAAGAAGAAGCGGGGGAGGATAATCCCATGATTGATGACCTGCAATTGATCGTCGAACAGGCCGAAAGATGTAAGAATATTGTGGGGGGATTATTAAATTTTGCCCGGAAAAATCAGGTTAAACTTGAAGAAACGGCGATAGACCAATTTACCCGGCGTAGCCTTGATTCGATTATAAAACCTGAGAATATAACCATTAATTTTAGTTCGAAATTAATGAATCCGAAGGCTTATATTGATACGGATCAAATGATGCAGGTTTTGACAAATCTGGAACGAAACGCGATTGATGCCATGCCTCATGGTGGTGAGTTGTCCGTTGAACTATCTGAAACCAAGAATGATGTGATTTTTATTGTTCGCGATAATGGAACCGGCATCAAAGAAAAGAATAAAGAACGCATCTTTACACCCTTTTTTACAACTAAAGAGGCTGGTAAAGGAACAGGATTGGGTTTGCCATTAATTTATGGAATTGTCAAAATGCATAAGGGACAAATTAAGTTTGATTCTAATGCTGATCCGGAAAAAGGACCTACAGGTACTGAATTTAGAATTATAATACCACGAAATAATTAGGAATGGATAAAGAATATAAAAATCCATCAGTACCAGAACAAGAAACAACGAATCCGTCAGTAGACGGACAGGCGTCGAATCCGTCAGTAGACGGACAGGCAAGGAATCCGTCAGTGGACGGACAGGCAAGGAACAACGAACAAAGAACAATGAACGAACAAAAAAACAAAAATATGAAACCAGAAAAAAAATTGATTTTTATTGTTGATGATGATGCGGATTATCTGTTTCAGATTAAAACACAGGTAGAAGGCATGGGCTATGAGGTTGTTACCGCTGAAAGTCAGAAGGAAGCAGAGGAATATATTAGCAATAATAAGCCCGATTTGGCAATATATGATTTGATCATGGAAAAAGACGATAGCGGGTTTATTTTAAGCTACAAGACCAAGAAAAAATATGAAGATGTGCCTATTATCATTGCTTCTTCTGTGACGGCTAAAACGGGAATCTTTTTTGACCTGGGGGCTGAAAATGAAAAGGACTGGATTAAAGCGGATCTTTTCCTCCAAAAAGGGGTGCGCCCCGATCAGCTTAAGCGTGAAATACACCGTTTACTTAAAAACTAAAGTTTCGCAGTAAATTAATTACGATTGATTTTTAATTTATTTGTGTGTGTGGCCAGTGAATTTGGGAAGGAAAGGGCGTAGCCATGGCTTGTGTGGATGCCATAATTCACGAGTATTTTTTTTGGTTCGTTTTTTTTGTTACGAATGACAAAAAAAATGAACAAGTTTATAGGCGCCTTAAAGCCTATAGTTGAATCAAGTTTTTCAGGATAAAATTGTGGTATATATTTTATAAATGAAATATTTAAATAGCATGAAATCAATAATTTAGCTCTGTGCTTTAATCTACAAAGTCTTAATAATTAGTGTTTTATATGTTATTGCGAAACTTTTGTTAAAAATTAATTGATCTTTGTATGCAGACACTCAAAATCCTTGTTGTCGATGATGAACCTGGAATCCGATCTGGTATTGCCAGGATTCTTAAGAACTATACGGTTGGCTATCCGTTTATGGAGGAGGATTTTGATTTTGAAACGCTGGAGTGTGAAACAGGTGAAGAGGCCCTGGATATCCTGGAGAAAAAGCAGATAGATATTATTCTTCTGGATAATAAACTCCCGGGAATGGATGGTATCGAGGTGCTTGAATTTATTCGTAAAAACGAGCTTAAAGTGCTTGTTATGATGATCACTTCTTATGCTTCTCTTGAGCTTGCTGTTAAGGCAACACAGAACGGGGCTTATAATTTTGTTCCTAAACCTTTCACTCCTCAGGAACTGAAGTCTGCTATGGAAAATATTACCAAGCATCTTGTCCTCAAGCGAATGACTTCTGAGATGGGGCAGCAGGGGAAGGAGGTCAGGTTTCAGTTTCTTTCTTTGTTGTCACATGAACTTAAATCACCCGTTAATGCAGTGGAGGGTTATCTGCGGATGATGAAAGATAAGCAGGCTGGAGACCAACTTGATGATTACATGATGATGGTGGACCGTTCACTGGAGCGAATTAAAGGGATGAGAAGTCTTATTACTGATCTTCTTGATCTTACCAGAATTGAATCTGGTAATAAAACAAGGGAAACGAAAACAATTGATTTGTGCGAGATTGCCCGGAAATCTATTCAATCCGTGGAGCCGCTTGCTGATCAGCGAAAGGTCGAGATTGTCGGGGAAATGCCCGAGATGATCGAGTTTAATGGCGATTATAATGAGATTGAGATTATATTTAATAATTTGTTGTCTAATGCGGTTAAATATAACAAAGAATGTGGTAAAGTTTTTGTACGATTGTTGCAGGAAGATCAGTTTATTAGGATTGTTGTCGAGGATACAGGCATTGGAATGAAGGATGAAGACAAAGCAAATCTTTTCAAGGAATTTGTGCGTATTAAAAACAGCAAAACCAAAAATATTTCCGGAAGTGGCCTTGGATTGTCTATCCTTAAAAAGATTGTTGATGATTACAATGGGGAGATCAAAGTGAATAGCGTTCCGGATGAAGGCACAACCTTTCAAATTAATCTCCCTGTATCTTAATTTAAAAGTTTTCTTTTTACTTTGAGATATTAGAATTTAATGTTTTTCTAAAAAGTAATGATCGAAGGTGACAATTTTATGATGTGACGTGGTTAAGTTAATTTGGTAAATCTTTACTATTTTACTTTTTTATATTCAAAAATCCGGATTTTTAATAATTTTGTGGTTTCCTTAAATTTATAAGGAATACACAATTCAAAAGCAAATTTTTTTGAATGAATGATAATAAATTAATAAAATAATATTTTATGAACCGAGCCATGATCATATTTTTGACATAAATATTTTGATGATTATTTCGGAGTTATAATATGCCGGGAAACCTGGTTTTGAGAGTCATGGCGAGCTCCATCCCGCCACTGGCGGGACAGGTTCTGACCATTAATAATTAAAATATATTCTAATGAAATTTATACCTCAGCAATATAATATTAAAGATGAGCCGGGAAAACCTTTTATTGATCCAGCAGAATTATGGGAGTATATTGAACATGCTGAGCCATCCAAAGAGCGGGTACGCGAAATTATACAAAAGTCACTTAATAAAAACAGGTTAAATCTGGAAGAGACGGCTGTTTTAGTTAAAACGACGGACCCGGAGCTTATAGAAGAGATTAAAGCCGGGGCACGACAACTTAAAGAAAATGTTTATGGGAGTCGTATTGTTCTTTTTGCTCCGCTTTATGTAGGTAATTATTGTACCAATAATTGTAAATATTGTGGATTCCGGGTGAGCAATAAGACCGCTGAGCGGAAAACGCTGGATCAAAAGGAACTGATCACCAATGTCCAGGCACTTGAAGAAGCTGGGCATAAGCGTTTAATCCTTGTTTTTGGAGAACATCCCATGTACGATGCCGATTATATAGCGGATACGGTACGGACGGTTTACCAGGTTAAAAAAGATCATGGTGAGATCAGGCGGGTGAATATCAATGCTGCTCCACTGGATCATGAAGGGTTTAAGAAGGTGAAAGAGGCCGGGATCGGGACTTATCAAATTTTCCAGGAAACTTATCATCCGGAGGCTTATAAGGAGTATCATCCATCAGGAAAAAAAGCTGATTATAATTACAGACTTACCTCACTTGACAGGGCGCAGGATGTTGTGCTGGATGACGTAGGCATTGGTGCTTTGTTTGGCCTGTACGACTGGCGGTTCGAAGTTATGGGATTGGTGCGTCATACCAATCACCTCGAGGCATGTTACAATATTGGCCCTCATACCATCTCTTTCCCGAGGTTGCAGGAAGCTGCTGATTATATGCTTGATTCGAATTATATGGTTAATGATGAGGAGTTTGTCAGAATTATTGCTATCTTAAGGTTGGCTGTGCCTTATACGGGCATGATACTCACGGCCCGCGAGCCAGCACATGTTCGTGACCAGGTGCTGGAGTTTGGTTGTTCGCAGATCGATGCCGGAACCAAGCTTGAGATTGGTGCTTATGCTGATGCTGCCAGTGATGACCAGGATTTGAATAAAGAGCAGTTTAAGATCAATGATAACAGATCGCTTGATGAGGTGATGGATGAGTTGATCGGAAAGGATTATCTGCCGTCTTTTTGTACTGCTTGTTATAGGTTGGGCCGGACCGGGGAACATTTTATGGAGTTTTCAGTGCCCGGGTTTATTAAACGTTTTTGCCAGCCCAATGCGATCCTGACTTTATCTGAGTATCTTGAGGATTATGGCTCGGAGGAAACCAGGAAAAAAGGATATCAGTTGATTGATCGGAGTATTAAAGAACTGGAGGATGATCCTAAGGTGGTTAAGCAGCTGAAAGAACGGCTTGAAAAGATTAAAAATGGTGAACGCGATCTTTATTTTTAATGCGTACGGAAAAAGATCATATAGGAACCCGGCAATTACCGGATGATGCACTCTATGGCATTCATGCCCTGCGTGCTTCAGAAAATTTTCCCGTAAACGACCGGTTTTCGGAGAATTGGTACAAGGCCATGGGGCTTGTTAAACTTGCTGTCTATAAGACATATCGCAGGTTTTATGGGGCTGCTTCAAAAAATTATCCGGAAGGGCCTCCCCTTCAATTGTTTTCTCCTGACATCGTTGATGTGCTCCTGGAGGCGGCTGGTGAAGTTGCGGAGGGCCAGCATAAGGAACATTTCATTGTGCCGGCAACGCAAGGGGGGGCTGGTACAAGTATCAATATGAATATTAACGAAATAATTGCTAACCGGGCGCTTCAATTAATGGGTAAGCAGCCGGGTGATTATGATGTTATTCATCCTATTGAACATGCAAATGTTTTTCAGTCAACCAATGATGTGGTGCCTACTGCTTTGCATATTGCTATCATGGAGATGCTGGATGGCCTTGAGGAAAATATTAATTTGCTCAGGAGTGAAATGGAGACGCTGGAAAATCGTTACCGGAAGGCTTTGAGGTTGGCTTATACCCAGATGCAGGAAGCAGTCCCGGGTTCTTATGGCAGGTTGTTCGCTACTTATTCGGATGCTTTGTCGAGAGATTGGTGGCGCGTTTCTAAAGGTTTTGAAAGAATTAAGGTGGTTAATCTTGGTGGCAGCGCAACCGGAACAGGAATGACTGTTCCGCGCTATATGATTATGGAGATGATTAAAACCTTGCAGGCACTCACCCAAAAGCCGGTTACGCGGGGCGAAAATATGGCTGATGTGACTGCGAATCAGGATTCTTTGGTTGAGGTGCATGCCATCATGAAGGCACATGCTGTTAACCTGGAAAAAATGGCTGCCGATATCAGGTTGTTAGCGTCTGATTTGCAAGGGAATAAAGATTTGGGTATTCCTGCAAAACAAACAGGAAGCTCTGTAATGCCTGGTAAGGTTAATCCTGTTATCTCAGAATTTGTGATTAGTGCTGCCCACAGGGTATATGCAAACGATCAGTTGATAACTGCGCTGGCCGGGCAGGGGTGTCTTGACTTAAATGCTTATCTTCCATCTATGGGAGATGCTGTTTTACAGAGTCTTCATCTACTGTTGTCATGTGATCAGTCACTTAAAGATCATCTTGTTCGTGATATAAAAATTAATGAGGAGGTGGCTGTGCAGAAACTGTTTAACAGTCCTGTCATTACAACGGCCCTTTTGCCTTATACGGGTTATCGCAAAGCAGAAATGCTGAGCCGGTATATGACTGATAAGAAGGTGGATATTTTTGAGGCCAACAGGCAGGCCGGAATATTGGATGATAAAAAATTACGGAATATCCTTTCTTTGGATAAGTTATTGAGAGAAGGATTTTCATTAAAAGACCTGGAGGATTTTAATGATGAG
Source organism: uncultured Bacteroidales bacterium (assembly GCA_964606415.1). Lineage (GTDB taxonomy): Bacteria > Bacteroidota > Bacteroidia > Bacteroidales > JBBRXJ01 > CAZSGN01. The sequence continues at coordinate 3,974 of CAZSGN010000049.1, read as the reverse complement.
TAAAGGAAAGGAAAATAAACCTCATATTGGTATATTTGGCAGGAGAAACAATGGGAAAAGTTCCCTGATTAATGTCCTGGCTGGCCAGGATGTGGCTATTGTTTCTGAAAATCCCGGAACAACAACCGATCCTGTTAAAAAAAGCATCGAAATCGAGGGTGTGGGGCCGGCTATTGTGATTGATACTGCCGGATTGGATGATGTTGGTGAGTTGGGTGAGTTGCGGATTAAAAAGTCACGGGAAGTCATCAAAACGGTTGATCTTGCTATTTTGATTATTACCGGCGGGAATTATGATGAGTTCGAGAAAAAGCTCGTTCAGGAGTTTTATAAATTTGAACTGCCCTTTTTTATTGTTCATAATAAGAGTGACCAATTTGCTTCTGCAGATCGGCTTAAAAAAATTAAAGAAGCAGCAGCGGTAGATTTATTGAAGTTTTCTGCCATAACTGGCGAAGGCCGCGAGGATCTTTTTCGCATGATCAGGAAAAATATGCCGGAGACTGCTTATAAAAAGAAGAGCCTGTTGGGTGATCTGCTCTCCTACGGTGATTTGGTCATGTTGATCACCCCCATTGATATAGAAGCGCCCGAAGGCAGAATGATTCTTCCCCAGGTTCAGGCGATCAGGGATATTCTTGATAATGATTGTGTGGCGATTGTACTTAAAGAACGGGAGGTTGATGTTTTTTTAAAAAACACCAAAGTTAAACCTAAGCTGGCCATTACTGACAGCCAGGTGTTCCTTAAAGCTGATGCTTCGGTGCCTGATGATATCCCGCTTACAGGCTTTAGTGTATTGCTGGCATACCATAAAGGAAATTTTGACCATTACCTGAAAGGGACACCGAAAATTAACGACTTAAAGGATGGAGACAGGGTGCTTTTGCTGGAATCATGCAGTCACCATGTTTCATGTGATGATATAGGGAGAGTTAAAATTCCGCGGTGGCTGACTAATTATACGGGTAAAAAACTGGATTTTGATGTGGTCGCGGGATTGGATCAATTACCACGGCATATGAATGAGTATGCATTGGTTATTCAGTGTGGAGGATGTGTAATTACCAATAAACAATTGGTTAACAGGCTTAAACCTGCAGTGGATGCGGGTGTGCCTGTAACAAATTATGGTATGACCATTGCATTCCTGCAAGGGGTTTATGATCGTGCTATAGCTCCTTTCCTGAAAGGGAGGGATGTTGATGAGAATTATTTATAACCTGAGTTAAGCCGAAAGCTTTATTTCATGGCCACCAAACGGAATAATTGCTTAACAAGGGTTTAAATTATTGATAAACGCTGTTTCAATTTATCTGCATAATGAAGGATCAGGATTTAATTAATAAAAGTGATTGGCATTTGGATGATCTTGTGTTTTGGCTTGATTGTGATGATCAACAAGCGAAGATACTTTTTCATGCTGCCAGCGATTTAAAAAAGCGGGAGGTGGGGGATCAGGTTTATCTGCGAGGTCTGCTTGAGCTTTCTAATTATTGTGGGAAGAATTGTTTTTATTGTGGTATTCGTCGGGGAAATAGCAATGTTGATCGCTATGCTATGGAGAAAGACGAGATTGTTAATGCCATTCAGTATGCTTATGATCATGATTATGGTTCGGTCGTTGTTCAGTCAGGTGAATTGTCCAGCCCTGCTTTTATCGATCATATCGACTGGTTATTAAAGACAATAAGGGAGATTAGTGATGGCCGGTTGCGGGTTACTCTGAGCTGTGGAGAACAGAGTCGGGAGACTTTTCTTCGCTGGAAAGAAAGCGGAGCGCATCGTTATCTCCTGAGAATTGAGTCTTCTGATCGTGCATTATATAGTAAACTTCACCCTAATGATGATGTTCATAGCTATGATCGCCGGTTAGAAGCGCTTTATCTTTTAAAAGAACTTGGTTATCAGGTGGGCACAGGCGTGATGATTGGACTGCCTTTTCAAACCACAGAACACCTGGCCAAAGATTTACTTTTTATGAAGTCGTTTGATGTTGACATGTGTGGCATGGGGCCTTATATTGAACATGAACAGACGCCGCTTTATAAGTATAGTGATCTTTTACCTTCTTTGGACGAGCGGTTTAAAAAATCATTAAAAATGATTGCTTTATTACGCCTGATGATGAAAGATGTTAATATTGCAGCGACAACAGCTTTGCAAACACTGGACCCCATGGGTAGGGAGAAGGCCATCCAGGTGGGGGCCAATGTGGTGATGCCTAATATTACGCCGGTTAAATACCGGGGTAATTATCTTTTGTATAATAATAAACCGTGTACGCAGGATAGTGCTGAGCAATGTTCAAATTGTCTTGATGCAAGGGTAAATATGGCGGGTTCCTTCATTGCTTATAAAGAATGGGGCGATGCAAAACATTTCCTCAAAAGACAAAATCCGGATGAATAATCCTTCTTTTTTTTAAAATCGATCTTATCGGGCAACAATAATTAAATATATATTTGTAAGGTTTGATTTTTTAATGTTTATCTTTTTTTATTACAGGGTCTGTTAATGAAAATATTGAAAAAAATATTACGCCCTATGGATAAAAAGAAAAAGCTTTTTCTTTTTATTATGCTTGGCTTATTGTTTTTGGCTTTCTTGATTTCTTTTATGGCTGTGCAGGTTTCCATAAATAATGCACAAAAAAATTTCCAGGAGGATCTGAGCAGAAAAGCTGGATTCCTTGCAGGTATTATTGATAGTCAGGAGAATCTGAGCAAAGAGAACATTACGTATATTAAATTTTTATTTCTGGAGCATTTTGGTTTGGAGCAAGGCAATGTTGTGATCATCGATGATAAAGGGGAAAAAATTTGTGCTTCAGCGGACAGCCTATGGGTAAATGAGCATGTGCTTTTGGAAAAAATGAATAAGGAAGGGGGACTATTAATGTTTCCGTCTGCCGGATCAAACATGGATCTATTCATTGCTTTCCGGTATCTTAAAGAACTTGATTCGTGGCTTATTCTCCAGGAAAAGATTGACGGTTATATGTCTTCCATGAAAAGAAGACTTATTGGTGAGGCATCTATGATCAGTATTATTTCCCTCCTTTGCATAGGAGTGATTATTTATTTTCTCGTTTTTAGGAATATGGGGCGGTATTCTAAAAAGCTTGAAGATTCTCAGAAGGAATTAAAAACCACCCGGGAGGCACTCAGGGCCTCAGAAAGGCTTGCTGATATGGGCCAGCTTTCGGCAGGAATTGCTCATGCAGTTAGTAATCCCCTGGGGGTTATAACGATGCATACGCATATTTTAAAGGAAGAGGTAAATAAGGACTCCTCCATTTATTCTGATATTGAGCTCATTACAGAGCAGGCAGACCGGTGTAAAGGTATTCTTTCCGGCTTGCTGAACTTTGCCCGGACAAGTAAAGTTGTGCTTCAGGAAACGGATGTTCGGGAGATGATGAATATGGTTTTTGATGAGGTTCGCATACCTTCACATGTTAAATTTAATTACAAAACCCGTATAGAAAATCCTGTTGTTTATCTTGATACCAGGCAAATTATTCAGGCGGTCAGGAACCTCTTGAATAATGCCGTCGAGGTGGTGGGTAAAGAAGGAGAGATAGAGGTTGAGGTGATATCAGGAAATACAAATTTGACGGTTATTATTAAAGATAATGGCCCTGGTATCCCTAAAGATAACCAGGCGAAGATGTTTGAACCTTTCTTTTCCACAAAGGATGAAGGCAGAGGGGCTGGACTGGGCCTTGCTGTTAGTTATGGGATTATAAAAATGCACAAGGGAAAAATTAATGTGGATTCTCAAAGCAGTAATAAATGGCCGACAGGCACAACAATAACTGTTGAAATTCCTGTTAATAATCTGCAGGTATGATTTTTCCGCATAGTAATAAAATAAGTAATAAGAACTTGTTTTAATATGTCACAGTAGAATTAGTTTTTTATAAAATAAAGATTATTTTTGAATAAAAACAATCTTTGATATGGAACAGA
>CAZSGN010000048.1:0-14040 GCA_964606415.1 uncultured Bacteroidales bacterium | reverse complement strand
AACAAGTGCATAAATCCCCCATGGATGAGGCCCCCAGTGAAAATAAGTTACCCCCAGAGCACTTTGGGCACTCTGGGGAGAATTGTTAACAATATTAAACATGGGAGATGGACTGGAATAGTGAAAAATGGGTTCAGCAACACTCCAAAACATAAGGCCGATTCCCATTCCAGCACTAATAAGCATGGCATACCAGCTAAAATTATCAAACTCAGGTAAAGCATCCGGACCACCAATTTTAATATCACCAAAACGGCTAAAAGCAAAAAGAATCATGACAATGACAAAAAAATTAGCCGCCAGGATATAAACAAATCCAAAATTATCCCCAATTCCCTTCAATACCTGCTCAAAGAAAACGACTGCCTGTTCTTTATAAATAAAAGTTAAAACAATAAAAAGTATAACCAACCCACCGGCTACAAGAGAGACTTGAGGATGAAGATCAAAACCCCATTTTTTCCAGTTATTTTCACCCGGTTTATGCCCATGGGAATCATCATAATAACTCGCTTTAGGCATTATTTGCAGTCCATAAATCTTTTGACGCTCGTGTCGAGCCTTTTGCTGCTGCTTTTTCCAGTAATCCCGGGCTATTTCAATGGCTTTGCTTTTATATGAGCGATCCTGGGGCTTGTCTGCCTTATCTTGCTCCATTATTGTTTATTTTTAAATGTTTTTAGTCTTCAAAAATCATGCTAAAAAACAAACAATTTTACAAGTTGGTCAAATGGCCAATAAACTGATCTCCTGCCTGCCTTACCCATGCTTTAAAATCGCGACCCTGGTATTTATGGGTAGATATATAATCAATCAGGCGGGACAAATCAAAATGATGATTAATGATGCCTGCGCCGGCTTTTCGGGCATCAATAGCATTGCATTCCTGCTCAAAATGACCTTTAGTAGGCACCATCATAATGGGCTTGCCGAGGTACATGGCTTCACAAACAGATTCAAAACCAGCAGTACTGGCAAATGCTTTACACTTATTCATGTATTCGAGAAATTTCATATCATCAATCCGGTGCCAGGTTATGTTTTCTCCCACTTTTTCCTGTTCAATATCCTGCCGGGCATCACTAAAAAAATGAACAGGTATATCCTGATGATGCTGATGCCATTGCATGATCTCTGTCCGGTAACCATCATTAAGGATATAAGCCAGCATATAATCTCCTTCTTCCGGTTGCATTTCCAGCACCTGCTCCCTTAATAAAGGCGGCACTACCCAGGTTTTTTTGCCGGGTTGATCCGGAAGTGGGCGGAAAGAGAGCGCTAATTTTTTAGTTGCTCTGAAAGAAGTAACCCACGTATTTAATTTCAACAAATTGCGATCTAATCGCTTTCCCCGCGGAAACTCAAAATCCGGATGATATATCAGATATTGATGTCCAATACAAATATGAGCAATATTGGGTTTATACAAACCAAAATAAAGGCCTCCCAATAACTCATAAAAATTAATAATGGCATCCGGCCGGTACTTTTTTACCTGATCACGAATAAAACGAAGGCTCTTAAAATAACGTCTTCCTTTTTTTAAATTATATAAAATAGTCGGCCCGATCTTAATTCCTTTTTGATCCTTGTCAGCAATAAAATTAGGGCTTTCATAAGTAAGGACCGGCGCTTCGATCTTTTGATAAAAAAATGAAGGTATATTACGCCTTGTACTTTTGCCAACCATCACACAAGAAACCGTATGTCCATGCTTTACAAGTAAATTTTGAAGCGTCACAGCTTGTGTCATATGTCCTCTTCCTTCTCCCTGTACAAGGAATAAAAAATTCATTGGTTGATTTTTTAATATTTATTTAACCTGTCTCTATTAGGATTCTTATAATGATAAACGTTAAAATAAACAAAAGATAACAGGTGTCAGCCGCAAGTAAAAAACAGGAACAATTACCCTCTTCATCTATTCCACACAACACAACCCTCTATACTAACCGATTACCTCCGGGAAACTTATGAAGCAATAACACTGGCATCTTCGCCCGATTTAAGTCCTCCATTTTGTTCTGCCACAGATTTTTCTTTTGCTCTTCTTTCTTCTTCTTCCCGGGCTTCCTGGTTAATCAAATCAGTATAATAAATAATTTGCCATTCCCCCTGCTCATTTTCAACAAGCGCAGTCATCGATTCGACCCAGTCGCCGGAATTCATATACATAATATTATCATGATATTGTATAGCCGGATGATGAATATGCCCACAAATAACCCCATCGCAATTTTTGGATTTAGCCAGATCAACCAATTCTTCTTCAAAATCAGAAATATAAGAAACAGCGCCTTTTACTTTTTGTTTGATTTTTTGTGACAACGAAAAATAAGGCAACCCCTTGCGAATCCGGCGGCTATTATAAATTTTATTAAGCCACAATAAAAAAGTATACCCAATATCCCCCAATTTAGCCAGCCATTTTAAATTGGTTGTAATAGAATCAAATACATCACCATGACATACATAATATTTTTTTCCCTGACGCTCAAAAATATAATCTTTCCTGATAGACAAATTACCAACAACGAAAGGCATGATCGTATCCAGAAAATCATCATGATTACCGCGGATATAAATAACTTCTGTCTTGATTTTTTCAATCATTTTAATCACCACCCTGAAAAACCGGGTATGCTTTTTCTTCCACTTCCCTGATTTTCTAAGCCGCCAACCATCAACAATATCCCCGTTAAGAATAAGCGTATCACAAGTATTCTTTTTTAAAAACCGAACAAGTTCTTTGGCTTTAGATGCTGAAGTTCCCAAATGAACATCAGAAATAATAATGGTGCGAAAATGATTTTTTTGAAGCATATGTCTATTTATCTTCCCTGCAAATATATGAACGCAGGATTAATTGATCATTAAATAAATGTTGCTTAATTGTTACCAACATACTGAAAGTTACAATAATAAATTGAAAAAACATAAATCATTATAATCATTAACGACACATAAAACTTTAGTATTAAGGAATAGAATTTATTAAAATTTTTGTGTTATTATTGACGCACAATTACCATATGGATTCAAAAACTACGCGCTTAACACCTCTTACTATTTAACAGATAACATGAATACACGAGAAGATATTGCCTTTATCATAAATCCACATTCGGGTAACGGCAAACAAAAAAATTTAAAAGAACTGATCAATAATAATATAGATCAAAGCCTTTACAATGCAGAAATAGTACTTACCCAATATCCCGGCCATGCAAAAGAACTGGCCGCAGAATTCGTGCAAAAAAATTTCCATAAAATCGTTGCTGTTGGAGGTGATGGAACCATGAATGAAGTGGCATCCGCACTGATCAATACTTCGGTTATTTTTGGTATTTTACCAATAGGCAGCGGCAATGGCCTGGCCAGGCATTTAAAAATACCCATGAAAATTAAAGATGCTATTCAACTAATAAACAATTGCCAAATAGTAAAGATAGATTATGGCACCATCAATGATATTCCCTTTTTTTGCACCTGTGGTGTAGGCTTTGATGCCAAGATCGGCCATCAATTTGCCCAATCCGATAAAAGAGGATTCATAACTTATTTCAAATCAACCATTTCAACTTTCTTATCTTATAAGCCAAAAAAATACAGGCTTAAATATAACGATGTCAAAATTAAAACAAAAGCCTTCCTGATCACTTTTGCTAACGCAGCCCAATATGGCAACAACGCTTTTATAGCTCCCAAAGCTGATATTCATGATGGGTTGCTGGATGTTAATATTTTAACCCCCTTCCCTATCAGAAAAGCGCTGGGATTAGGCTTTCGCCTTTTCAATAAACAAATTCACCAATCCAGGTATATTGAAACATTCAAGACTGATCAAATCACACTTAAACGCAAAAAAAAAGGAGAAGTACATTATGATGGCGAACCAGCTATATTGGGAAAAAAAATTAAAATAAAATCCCACAAACAAGGATTAAAAGTAATGATCCCCCATCACGATCAATAGCGTTTATCAAAATAATTTCATCCATTTACAGGACACCGTAAATATTTCTCTAACTTTGATGCTTAATCTTAATCTATTTGTATGGAACTGAATTTAACCCGTCCACTAATTATTTTTGATCTTGAAACAACAGGAATTAATATTGCCAACGACCGCATCGTTGAAATTGCCTATTTAAAGATCCATCCTGATGGCAAGGAAGAATCCAATACCATATTACTGAATCCAACCATTCCTATTTCTAAACAATCAACAGAAATACACGGCATAACAGATGAAGATGTAAAAGATAAACCCACTTTTAAAGATATTGCCAAAGACCTGGCTGAAGTCTTTGAAGGGGCCGATATTGCCGGATACAACTCCAATAAATTTGATATCCCCATGCTGGCCGAAGAATTCTTACGAGCCGAGGTAGATGTGGATTTAAAACGGCGCAATTTTTTAGATATCCAGGTTATTTTCCATAAAATGGAGCAACGTACACTTAGCGCTGCATATAAATTTTACTGTAACAAAAATCTTGAAAATGCACATTCGGCCGAAGCAGATACCCGTGCTACTTACGAAATATTAAAAGCACAACTGTCTCATTATAAAGATGTGGAATACAAAGATCAAAAAGGGAATGCTTCAAAGCCAGTAGTCAATGATGTTCAGGAACTTGCTAAATTCACCTCCCACACCAAAAATGTAGACTATGCCGGCCGTATTATTTACGATGAAAAAAACCGGGAAGTTTTTAACTTCGGTAAATACAAAGGCAAACCGGTTGAAGATATTTTAGAGAAAGACCCCGGCTATTTTGGTTGGATGATGAAAGGTGATTTTCCACTTTACACCAAAAAAGTCCTTACTGCCATCAAACTTAGACAAATGAACACCTGATTGTTATGAAGATCATTTGTATTGGAAGAAATTATCTCCAACATGCCCGTGAACTGGATCACCAGGTGCCCAAAGAACCCCTGTTTTTTCTTAAACCCGATTCTGCTATTCTAAGAAATAACAGGCCCTTTTTTATTCCGGATTTCTCCAATGAAATTCATTACGAAATTGAAATTATTATTCGAATATGCAGGCTGGGCAGGCACATAGCTCCAAAATTTGCTCATCGTTATTATAATCAAATCGGGTTAGGCATTGATTTCACAGCCCGGGACATCCAGCGTAAATGTATCGAAAGCGGCCTGCCCTGGGAAATAGCCAAAGGATTCGACCGTTCGGCAGCAATTAGCTCATTTTTTGACCTCCACGATTATAAAAACATTCATAATTTATCTTTTAGCCTGGAAAAAAACGGTGAAACGGTTCAAAAAGGAAATACTTCTGAAATGATCTTTAACTTTGACGCCATCATTGCGCATGTTTCAAAATACATGACGCTGAAAATCGGCGACTTAATATTTACCGGTACACCCCCCGGAGTAGGTTCTGTAGAAAAGAATGATCAGTTAACAGCTTATCTTGAAAACAATCCCCTGCTTTTCTGCCGGATCAAATAAAATACCCTTACTAACCTTTTATCCTAACAAATTATCAACCAATTATTTCGTCTCCTGTTCAGCAAGAAATGGATCAATAGAAGATTAGGGTGGATAGAAAAGTATTCTATATTTTTGCGCCACGAAGTGGCATTTTAATTCAGCTCAAGGCAACGCCTTGAGAGAGAGAAAAGGTATATATTAATTCGCCCTGAAGGGCAATATAAATATTAACCTATGACTATAGCACAATCTATAGCATAATCACTTTCTTTCAAAAATGCATATACATATTATTTTCCACAAGAAGTACAATAGCCTATAATTTTAAACGAAACAAAAAAATACATTTAAAATCAGGAAGCTCATCTATGATGAAAAATATTTGTAAGCCGACTAATATAGCTTGCCCTTATCAGGGCGCGAGTAGTTTTTTATGCTATTCCCCGAGGCGTTGCCTTCGGGTTAAAATAATTAGGGCTTTCAGCCCAAAAATATATCAAAATCTACCCTATCTTGTTTTCTGCATTGCAATACCCAAATATAAAAAAATATTATTGATTTTCAGTTATTTAAGTGGGTGTTGCATAAATGTGCGGAAAACAGGAGGTACAGAATTCACCCGTTCACCCGTTCATCACTTTTCGTTAGATAAGAGAACAGGACAGGAACCACGATCAGTGTTAACAAGGTTGAAATCAACAGGCCTCCTATGATGGTCCAGCCCATTGGGGCCCAAAGTGATCCGCCCTGTAACGTCAGTGGGAGTAGCCCGCCGATGGTGGTCATGGTTGTCAGCAGGATAGGGGTGAAACGGGTTTGCCCTGCTTCAATAATAGATGCTTGTAAGTTTTTGCCTTCTAAAAGCAGTTGATTGGTATAATCAACCAGGATAATCGAATTGTTAACCACTATCCCAATCAGGCTGATTAGCCCGATGAAGGCAGTAAATGAAAAGGGATACCCGGTAATTGCTAATGCCAGGACGGAACCAATAACGGCAAGGGGGATCGCTGTGAAAACAATAAGTGGCTGGGTGAATGAACGGAATTGCAGAACAAGCACGGCAAAAATAGCGATTAAGGCAATAACACCAGCATTGCCGATGCCTCCGAAGCTTTCACGACGGCTCTCAAATTCGCCGGCAAATTTATAATCATAACCTTGGGGCCAGGAATAGCCCTCGAGTTGGGGCCTTAACTGCCCGATAACATCATCGAGTGTATGGCCGTTGGCAATGTCCCCGGTGATAGTGGCACTTTTATCCATGTTATAGTGCGTTATCACACTTGGAGATCTTTTAAATTCTATTTTAGCAAGTTGCAGCAATGGAATAAACCGGCCTGACAGAGATTGAACTTTGATGGTCTCAAGATCTTTCATTTGAATACGGTCTTTAAAAGGAAGACGAAGTACGATATCGTATTCATTTCCTTTCTCATCCCTGAATTTGGAAGCATTACTCCCGTTAATGCATGTCCTGATGGTTTGGTTGATCCGTGCTACCGGTACTCCAAGTATTCCAGCCTTGTCTTTGTTAATGTTGATGTAAAGATCGGTTTTGTATTTACTAACTGCATTATCTATGTTGATGATGCCATGTGTCTGGTTGACCATTAATTCTACGCTATCAGCAATTTTTTTCAGCATTTCGTTGTTTGTGCCTGTTATCTTTATAGCTAATGGAGCTTCTATAGGAGGGCCTTGCTCAAATTCTTTGACTTCGACCCGTGCAGATGGTAAAACAGATAATCTCTCTCTTAGTCTATTAATTAATAACTTGAAATCTAAGTAATTGTATTCTTTTAATTGAATAAAAAATTCAGCCTCATTTTGCGCATATTTTTTTGGAAATTGATTATAGTAAATGCGTGGGTTCCCATGCCCGACATTGGTGGCATAGAAATCGACTTGCGGAATGGTATCCAGTATTTTTTCAATATATTTAGCCACATCTTCTGTATGATCAATATTTGATCCTTCAGGGGTAATGGCTTTGATCATGAACTGGGGTTTTTCAGTTTTTGGGAAGAAACTAATATCGACAAATCTGAAAAAGATCAATACGGATAAAGCTAATGAAAAACTTGCGATAATAATAACCAGTTTTCTGTTTGTTAATGATTTATATAATATTTTGCTGTAAGGCCCTTGTATAAATTGTTGAATTGAATTCTGTATTTTATTGTTTGATTGGGGTTTATTATTTTTAAATTTCTTCTTTGCTTTTAGTAGATACGATGCCAGCAGTGGGGTAAATGTCAGGGCAAGCAGCAGGGAAGCAGCAAGTGTAAAGACGACTGTCACCGGCAGGCTCTGAATAAATTTTCCTGCTTTGTCGGGCATCATGATGATGGGGATAAAAGCGAATAACGTGGTTGTTGTGGCACTGACAATGGGCCATCCCAACTGACTGGCAGCTTTTATAGCTGCTTCATAACGGCTGTGGCCAATCCTGATAAAACGTTCGATATTCTCGACAATGACAATGCTGTTATCAACAAGCAGCCCCAGTGAAATTACCAGTGCTGCAATTGATATTTGTTGCAGCCCGAAACCTGTAAGGTCTACAAATCCTAAGCCAATTAGAATGGAGAATGGAATAGCAAGGATGACGATCAGGGAGGCTCTTCTGCCCAAACTGAAAAATATCACGATACCAACAAGAATAATTCCTTGTATAAGATTGTTCATAAAGCCATTGATCCGCTTATCCACGGAGTGACTTTGATTAAATACGGTTCTTAGTTCAATATTTTCGTCAAGGTGATTTTTGTATTTTTCAATGATTGTTTCAAGATCGTCCCATATGTTAAATATATTAAATCCTTCTTTCTGATTTACAGTGAGAAAAATAGCTTTACTTGAATTAAATTTTGCAATATAATTTTGATCTTCGTAATCCATTTTAATGGAGGCAATATTTTTAAGGTAAACGATTTTTCCTTCTTTGAACCCGACAACGGTGTTTTTAATTTCGTCAAGGTGGTCATAAGCGGCGCTGGATTTGATGCTGAAATTCCGGCTGCCCATTTTTACTGATCCCCCGGGAATGTTCGCATTGTTGCTTTTAATGGCATCGGCAACCTGTTCAATGGGGATGTTCATCAGTGTCATTTTTTCAATATCCAGATTCACCCTTACTTCTTCTTCGGGGCAGGCAAGGATTTTTACATCCCGGACACCATTAACGCCTTCGATTTCGTTTTTGAGTTGGTCGGCTTCTTTTTCCATGATGGCGTAATCGAGACTGTCAGATACAAACGCCAATTGAAGGATGCTGACATCAGAGCTTGTCCATTGTTGAATGTTGATGTTGTAAATATTTTCCGGTAGCTCGTTTCGGATACTGTTTACCTGCCGGGTAACTTCGTTGTATTTTTCATCGGCATCAGTATTAAAAGTGAATTCTACATTGATTGAGGCTACGCCATCCATAAGCCTGGTTTCAATCCGTTTGATATCATCCAGCTCATTGACCGCTTTTTCAATAGGGTCTGCGATGAGTTGCTCAAGGTCTACCGGATTGGTGCCGGGATGGATGACAACGATACCTGCACCGGGAATTGTTACAGGAGGATCTTCTGTTCTGGGCATGGTCAAATAAGAGGTGATACCCATAAAGACCAAAAGAATGATCCCGATGAGCGTAAACTGGTAATGGGTTAATGCGAGTTTGGGCAGTTTCAATGTTTTTTATTTATGGGTTTTGTATTTGGACTTTTGTCTGGTGCCTGATATCGTTTTTACCTGCTGTGATAACGGGTAATGTTGTGTCTAGTTGGGTATGGGTGTAGATCATTTCATTCCGGATATGTTCGATTTGGATCTGGTGTTTTTGAGCTTGATGTTGATCAATTTGATATATATATCCTTTTTGTTGTGTTAGTTCAACGAATGCATCAATAGGGATTACATAAAATAATTGTTTTTTAGAAGGATATATGTCTGCTGAGGCGATCAATCCTGAAAAAAATCGGTCATGGTGATGCATGCTTAATTCTACTTCAAATGTTCCGGTGTAGGGGTCTGCAAATTCGGAAATGGTCTGGATAGCACCTTGAAATGATTGACGAGGGAATGCATCAAAAATAATTGTTGCCTGGTCGCCATGGCTTAATTTGGTACGGTCAATATCCGTGACAGGTATTGTTAACAGCCAGTTTTTACTTGTATTTCCGAAATATATGACGGGTGTGCCCGGGGCAACCATTTCATTTTCTTTGGCTAGAATTTGCAAGATTCGGCCTCCGGAAGGGGCGGTGATCTGCGAATGTGATAGGTTGAAACGGGCTGTTTCAAGTTTGCTTTTTGCTACTTGCTGAGCTGTTTGGGCATTCTGGTATTGCTCTAAGGTGGCTGCGCTATCCTCGTAAAGGGAATGGGCTCTTTCCAGATCGCGTTCTGCTTTTTCATAGCTGGCTTTGGCTTGCTCCATGGTAGCCCCGATTTCTTCCATCTTTAGTTTGGCAAGAATAGTCCCTTTGTTTACTTTATCTCCTGTTTCTACTGGAATAGAGGAAATAATGCCCCCGGTTTTAAAGCTTAATTTTAATTCTTTGTTTGTTTTTAACCTTCCTGCTCCATGGACAGGAATGGCTTTATTTATTGTTTTTATGGAGTCGATGCGGACGGGCACGCTTTTTTTGCTTTGTTTTTCGTGTACGGGCTCTTTGCATGATCCCAGTGCAATGAGAAAAATATAAGATAGTCCCCAAAAATAGATGTTCAAAACGCGTGTATGCTTATTGATCTGTTTCATCTTTTTGTATTATTTATTGATTTGATGGGCATGAGCTTTAATCTTTATTGAATTGATATGATGCCACTGCCCGCTCTAAATCAGCTTTTTTGGATAAAAAATCATATTTTGCCAGAATGAGTTTTTGCTCTGCTTTTGTTAACTGATTCCTGGAATAACTGTACTGGATAAAAGGAATCTGGCCATGTTGATGTTTTTTTTCTTGAATATGGAATATTTCCTGATGTGTTTGAACGGCATCCCGTTGGTGTATGATTTTTTTATAAGCGGCTTCGAGTTCATAATAAGCGTTGCTTACTTCCAGGCTGATTTTTTGTTTTGCTTCTTCCAGCTTTTGTTTTTGTTTTTGATGTTGTATCTGGGCTTGTTCAATCTGATGTTTGTTTTTTAAACCATGAAAAAGATCCCATTTCAAAACAACCGAGGCTAAAAGAAAGTCGTACTCATGGGTAAAGGTGTAATTTTTACCCTGGAAACCATAATCAATCATGGTGCTTAAGGTGGGCAGGTGGTTGCTTTTTTTTAAACGGACTTGCTGTGAAATGGCTTTGCCCGAAGCTTTTAATCCGTCTATTTCTTCTCTTGTTTGCAATGCCTCTTCAATTTGTGAATCAAGATGGCTTAGTTGGTATTCGATTTTGGTTGTGTCCGGACTTTTAATGATGTCGTTCAGTTCTCTGTTTAACAAAAAATTAAAATATGACCGGGCGGATTTTTGGCGGGCTTTATTTTTTGTTTGTTCTTCCTGCAAGGCACTAAGCATTTCCCGGGCGGCATATAAGCTGTCCAGGGTTATCTTTTCGTTTCGGTAAAGGGATCTGGCAACCCGCATATTCTCTTTCAGGACTTTTTCTGTTTCATGAAGAACTTTATTTATTTCTTTTGTTTTTAAATAATTGTAATAGCTTTTTTTGATTTTGCTTACCAGCTCACGTTGGTATGTTTCCTGATCGGCTTTTTTAATTTGACTGAGCTGGCTTTTTATTTTATTATTGAAATAGATATGTGGGTTAAAAAGAGGTTGTTGTAAGGATATTTTAGTTTCATGTTCACGTGGACGGTAAAAATAGAAACTTTCATTCTCGATTTCCGGGAACTGGTCGGTCATTGTAAGGGTATTGAGTGTACGGTAAACAGGATTGAGCAGGTCTCCAACCGGGAAATCAATGGTTCGTCCTCCTTCTGCCACGGTATACCTGGCCTGGAAATCAGTATCCGGATAAAAAAGGGACCTGGATTCTTTTAATACGGCCAGGCTATGCCGGTAATCGGATTGCTTTTGCTGTAAACGCAGGTTATTAGCCAGTCCTTGTTTAATATAATAATTCAATATGGTATCCTGCCCCGAAGTTTTCAGGGTAAATATAAAGAGGCAGATGAGTGTAATTATGCGCATTAATGTGTTTCTTTTCACTTAAGTGAAGCGAATTTAATAAAATTCTTGTAAGCATTTGATCAAAAGGAATCTTAATTGGTGAATGTATTGTTTATGACACGTATATTGGTAATTTATTTGTATTATTTTTTAATTCAACAGAAAAGTATTATTTTTAAGAAGTGTTAATGCTTTGTGTGATTATATGACCTAATAACCTGAATTTATGGCTTATATTAAAAGACTGATATGGTTGTTTTTATTAATAAGTACGTTTTTTTCTGGCTGCCAGTTTGATTCTTCTAATGAAGCTGAAAAAGTTGAAAAGTCAGAAGTGGACGAATTAAGCCGGACGATGGAAGAATCCACCCGGTTTATTTTTTATAACATGTTTCTTCCTTGTGAGATGGTCTATATTTTTCGCGATACGGATCTGAGTTTTGATCAAAACCTCGTTAATAATCCCGAAAATGCAGGCAAATACAGTGCCAATCATAAGCGTGCTGTCAATCTTGGTGTTTATGGGGTGGATTTGGGATACCTCAGGATTAATAATGAGCCCCAGAAAATGAAAGACTATGGGATGGTTATTAATAAAATGGCCAATGATCTTGGTATCCCGGATGAACATGTGAATCATGCCATGGGCTATCTCAGGTCAGAAACATCCGATATTGATTCTCTTTATGAGATGACTTGTGAGTTGTTTGAAATTACTGATTCTTACCTAAACAGTAATGAACGGCAAAATATTTCTGCTTTGATTATTCTCGGCGGGTGGATTGAAGCTTTATATATTACATCCCATTTGGTTGAGTCTAATATTCCGGAAGAAATTATGAATCGTGTGGCAAGACAAAAATATTCCCTCAAAAGTTTAATATCATTGTTGAAAATGTATGAGGATAACATGGCTGTGACCAATTACCTGGTTATGCTTAAATCATTACAGAAAGTGTATGATGAAGTGGATCTTTATTATGAAGATGAGAATGATATCGAAATTGATACAATTAACAAGAAAATATATACTGATAAAGCCCGGTCAAATATCAATGAGGAGCTGTTTCTGAAGATTAAAAAGGGGGTAAGCAATATTCGTGAGCGCATCGTAATGTAATTTGCTTGTTTATTCAGTATAGACTTCAATCAAATGTAAGTATCTCTATTATTGCACTATTGATGTATTGAATTAAATCATTACTGCAATATAATTTTCCGAAAAAGTTACTTCTTATTCAGTATAATAAATTCTTATTCCTTTTAAACTTCACCCTGGTCCTGTAGTGATTTATGATAATTGTTCATGAAAAATCACGTAATTGACTTTATTGACCGGAAAAATAGCATAATTTTACAACCTGTAAAAAAACAAATGTCATTTAAAATATGAAGAGGAAGTATGAATAATCTTAATTATGGTGTTATTGGAAACTGCCTGAGCGCTGCTCTTATTTCTGAAAAAGGGTCTATTGACTGGTGTTGCATGCCCAGGTTTGATTCGCCATCAATATTCGGGAAATTGTTGGATAAAAACAAAGGGGGGTCATTTGAAATTATTGTTGATGATGATTACCAGATTGACCAGCAATATGTGGATAACACGAATGTGTTACAAACAACCTTCAAAAATGGGAAAGATATATTCAAGGTGCTGGATTTTATGCCTCGATATGATAGCCGCATACATGATTCATCTTATTATGCCCCGTCTGATGTGATTCGTTATATACAACTTATTTCAGGAAATCCTGAATTGATGGTGAAGTATGATCCGAAACTGGAATATGCTGAACATCAAACATTGATGGAGATTGAAAGTGATTATATTAAAAGTTATACCACTGAAGGGGAATATGATTCTGTTTATTTATACACGAACCTGAATAAAAGAAAAGTATTGGCTGGGGAAAGGATTAAGTTGAAGAGTGATGCTTTCTTTCTTTTATCGTATAATCAAAAGTTGCTTGATCAAAATGTTGAGCGGTCTCATCTTAAGATGCAACGAACCATTGTTTATTGGTTAAACTGGGTTGACGCTAATCGTAAATTTAAGAAATTTAAACAGGAAATTATCCGCAGTTCGCTGGTTCTTAAGATGCTGGCTTATGGTGAGTCGGGTGCTGTTTTGGCTGCTTTGACCACTTCTTTACCCGAAACCATTGGGGAGGAACGCAACTGGGATTATCGTTTTTGCTGGCTTCGGGATGCTTCAATGGTGGTTAAAGTCCTTTCTGAATTGGGCCGGTATAGTGTTGCCAAAAGATACTTGCGGTTTATTGTTAATATCATTCCCGCTAAGGATGAAAAAATTCAGATCATGTATGGTATTCGTGGCGAGAACCAATTAACCGAAGAAGTGCTTGAGCATTTGGAAGGCTATGAAGGTCCTAAACCTGTGCGAATTGGTAATGCGGCTTATCATCAGAAACAAACTGATATT
>CAZSGN010000047.1:6086-14101 GCA_964606415.1 uncultured Bacteroidales bacterium | reverse complement strand
CCCCCCATCTTCCCATCTTCCCATCTCCCTCATCTTCCCATCTCCCTCATCTCCCCATCTTTTCATCTCTTCATCTCTTCATCTCTTCATCTCTTCATCTCCCCATCTCCCCATCCCTTCATACCCTCATACCCTCATACCCTCATACCAACATACCAACATACCAACATACCAACATACCAACATACCAACATACCAACATACCCATTATTTATAATCATTCTAATCGAATAAAAGCTTGATTTTTAAAAAAAAGCATATAAATTTGATGTTGTGAAAAAAATAACAATCTAAATCTAAATACCCACTAATTATGAAAGATCAGATTCAAGGTATCATTCAGAAGTATAATAATGATAAAACCCGCCTGATGGATATGCTGATTGACATTCAGGATGAGGTAGGTTGTGTATGTGGAGATGCTGTTCAACAAATTGCTTCAGCCGTAGGCCTTTCTTTTGTTGATGTGGAGCAGACTTTGTCGTTTTATCATTTCTTTTCAACGGAACCCCGGGGTAAATACACCGTTTATTTAAATAACAGTGCTGTTGCCATTATGATGGGGCGTAATAAAATAGTAAAAGCTTTTGAAGAGGAGGCTGGATGTAAAATTAACTCGGTTACTGAGGATGGAATGATTGGGCTGTTTGACACTTCATGCATCGGAATGAATGACCAGGAGCCGGCAGCCATTATTAATAATGTTATTTTCACAAAATTAACTACCAAAAAGGTTACCCGCATTGTCTCTGACATGAAAGCCGGCAAGCCTATTGAAGAGATACGGGGTAATGATTTTGGTGACGGGGCCAATAGTCATGAATTGGTGCAGTCAGTTGTCCGGAATAATATTAAAAAGAAAGGGCCTGTGCTCGAAGAAGGTTATGAAACAGGTACCATCATTCATGACTATTTAACGAAACATAAGCCTGAAGAGATTATTGAGGTTATTAAAAAATCCAATATGAGAGGCAGGGGTGGAGCTGGTTTCCCAACAGGATTAAAATGGGATTTTTGTCGCAAAGCCAAAGGAGATCAAAAATATATTTTTTGTAATGCTGATGAAGGTGAGCCAGGTACTTTTAAAGACCGGGTTATTCTCATGGAAAAACCAGGCCTTTTGTTCGAAGGAATGGTGGTGGCTGCATATTCAGTTGGTGCTAGTAAAGGCCTCTTGTATTTAAGGCATGAGTATAAATATATGGCTGTATATCTGAACAAGGTGCTTGATGATATGCGAAAGGATAACCTGTTGGGTGAAAATATTGGTGGTATAGAAGGGTTTGATTTTGATATTCGTATACAATTAGGTGCGGGTGCTTATGTCTGTGGTGAAGAGTCTGCTTTGATCGAGTCTGCGGAGGGTAAAAGAGGTGAGCCCAGGGATAGGCCTCCTTTCCCGGTGCAGGTAGGATATCTCGATAAACCCACCTCTGTGAACAATGTCGAAACACTTTGCCTTGCGGTGAAAGTGCTTAAGAATGGGCCGGAATGGTTTGTTAATCAGGGAACTAAAGATTCAACCGGCAGTAAGATCCTTTCTATATCAGGAGATTGTAAGGAGCCTGGTGTTTACGAGGTTACATGGGGATTTACAGTGAATGATGTATTACATATGGTTGAGGCCGAAGAGGTACAGGCTGTTCAGGTTGGCGGGCCTTCCGGTGCGTTGATCGGGCCTAATGAATTTGACCGTGTCTTATGTTACGCTGACCTTTCTACAGGTGGTTCTATTATGATTTTTGATGAGAGCCGCGATGTGCTTCAGCATGTGGTTAAAAATTTTATGGATTTCTTTATTGAAGAATCTTGTGGCTCTTGTTCTACTTGCCGGATTATTCCTGTTTTGATGAGGGATAAAATGAATAAATTATTGAATGGACATGGCACCAGTCAGGATATAAAAGATCTTGAAAACTGGGCTAAACCCCTTCGGTTTAGTCGTTGTGGACTCGGGCAGACTGCCGGTAATCCTATTCTTACCAGTATTAAAAATCACAGGCATCTTTGGGAACGTCAAGTTAATAAAGATGTTGATTATGATACCGGGTTTGATTTGCATGCTGCGATCCAGGATGCTTCCGATGCTGTTGGCCGTATTCCTGTTGCTCATTAAATAAATAAATTGTCAATCCTAAACCCCTGAATATCATGAGTGAAAAATTTATTGAATTTACAATAGATGGTAAAACATGTATGGCCGAAGAAGGTAAATACATTGTTGATGCAGCTAAAGATAATGGTATTTATATACCTGTTCTTTGTAATATCGAAGGTGTTAAACCTCGCGGTGCATGCCGTATTTGTAGTGTAATTGTTAACGGGCGCCCCATGACTGCATGTACGACACCTGTTACTGATGGGATGGAGATCGAAAATAATACGGATGAATTACAGGATATAAGAAAAACGATTATTGAAGCGCTTTTTGTTGAAGGAAATCATTTCTGCCCTTCATGTGAGAAAAGTGGTTGTTGCGAGTTGCAGGCATTGGCATATCGGTATTCGATGATGGTGCCACGGTTTCCTTTTATGTTTCCTCTTAGAGAGGTTGATGCCTCAAGTCCGAAATTGATTAAAGATCATAATCGTTGTGTGTTATGTAAAAGATGTATCCGGGGCATTAAAGATGAGAACGGACGAAGTTATTTTGCTTTCAAGAAACGGGGGCATGAAGTTGAAATTAATATAAACCCGGAAATGGCTGGTAAGATGACCGATGAAGTGGCACAGAAAGCCATGGATATATGTCCTGTTGGTGCGCTCCTGAAGAAAGAAAGCGGTTATCATACACCCATTGGACAACGGAAGTATGATAAAACACCTATTGGAAGCGATATAGAGAAACAATCTTAAAAACCCTGGAGGACTTAATTATGAGTAAACCTATTGTAGCGACAACTTCATTGGCCGGATGCTTTGGTTGTCATATGTCTTTACTTGATATAGACGAACGAATTTTGCAGTTAATTGATCTGGTTGATTTTAATAAATCTCCTGTTGATGATATCAAAGAATTTACCCAGGAGTGTGATATCGGGTTGATTGAGGGAGGATGCTGTAATCATGAGAATGTACATGTTTTGAAAGATTTTAGAAAACATTGTAAAATTCTTGTTTCTGTGGGAGAATGTGCGATTATGGGAGGATTGCCTGCGTTGAGGAATGGCCTTCCCATAAAAGAATGTCTCGATGAAGCTTACCTGAATGGCCCTTCAACCAAAGAGGCTAATTCGGAAGGTATTATGCCTAATGATGATGAATTGCCTATTATTCTTGATAGCGTATACCCATGCCATGAAGTGGTTAAAATTGATTATTATCTTCCGGGATGCCCTCCACAGGCCGATTTAATTTGGGAAGCGCTTGTGGCTCTTGTTACCGGCGATCAAATGAAATTGCCCTACGAAGTTGTTAAATTCGATTAATTCTAAAAACCAACGGAAAATGAGTGAAAAAATAACCATAGAACCTGTTACCCGTGTCGAAGGACATGGTAAGGTAACGATTAAGCTTGATGATCAAAAAAAAGTGGAGCAGACTCGTTTGCATATTGTCGAATTCAGAGGGTTTGAACGTTTTGTGCAGGGAAGGCCTTACTGGGAAGCGCCTGTGTTAGTTCAGCGTCTTTGCGGTATTTGTCCGGTCAGCCACCATCTTGCTGCGGCTAAAGCACTCGATGTGATTGTTGGTGCGGGTACTGGCACCGGATTGACTGTTACCGGAGAGAAAATGAGACGTTTGATGCACTATGGACAGTTCTTTCAGTCGCATGCACTTCATTTCTTTCATTTGGCTTCTCCTGATTTGTTATTTGGATATGATGCTGATCCGGCTATTCGTAATGTTATTGGTTTAGCCAAAACAGAGGAGTTTAAGAACCTGGCTGTTCAGGGTGTGATGATGAGGAAGTTCGGGCAGGAATTGATCAGGGTAACTGCCGGAAAGAAAATTCATGGCACCGGCGCTATACCGGGAGGAATTAACAAAAATTTGAGTAATGAGGAGCGGGATTTCTTTCTGAAAGGTGAAGGTGATTTTAATGCTGATAAGATGATAGCATGGTCGCAGGATGCTTTGGCGCTTCTGAAGGATTTTCATAAAAAGAATCAACAATTTATTGATAATTTTTCTTATTTCCCGTCAAACCATTTGAGCCTTGTCCGCGAAGATGGTGCCCTTGATATTTATCATGGCCTATTAAAAGCTGTCGATGCTGAAGGGAATGTGCTTTTTAAAAATATTGATTATCAAAATTACCTGGATTATATTGCCGAGGAGGTTCGCTCATGGAGTTACATGAAATTTCCTTTTATGAAAGACCTGGGTAAGGATAAAGGTTGGTACCGTGTTGGACCACTTGCTCGCCTGAATACCTGCGAATTTATTCCTACTCCTTTGGCTCAAAAAGAGTTTGAGGAGTTTAAAGCGTATACCAATGGGAAACCAAGTAATCATTGTATGCATATGCATTGGGCTCGCCTTATTGAAACGTTGCATTCGGCAGAGATGATTAAAGAATTGCTTGAGGATCCTGATCTTCAGGGTAATGATTTGGTTACTAAGGGTAATAAGACAAACGAAGGTGTCGGTCTGATAGAGGCGCCAAGGGGAACCTTGTTTCACCACTATAAGATTAATGATCAGGACCAGATCGAAATGGCGAACCTGATTGTTTCAACAACTAATAATAATGAACCCATGAACAGGGCTGTTAATTATGTCGCGAAAGCGATGATGGAGGGGCAGGATGAGATTACAGAACCAATGATGAATGCTGTTGAAGTGGCTATCCGTGCTTATGATCCTTGTCTGAGCTGCGCAACGCATGCCCTTGGTAAAATGCCGCTCGAGATCGAACTGGTTAATGCGAATGGTAAGCAGATTGATCTTAAAAAATCAAAATAATTTGTACCTTGTGAAATGATTTTATTTTGATTAGCTGATAGTTGATGGAGCACCCGCAAATATTGATCTATGGTTATGGAAACCCTGGCCGCCAGGATGATGGAGTGGGTAATGCTGTGGTGGATGAGCTGGAAGGCTTTATCCGAGAGAGATATATACCCGGAGTCTCCTTTGATTCGAATTATCAATTGAATATTGAAGATGCAACGGTCATTTATGGTAAAGATCTTGTGATCTTTGTTGATGCAACTACAGAGGTGGAGGTAGAACATTTTAAGGTTACAAGGGTACAGCCCGATCCCAAAGTTGAATTTACTATGCATGCAGTTTCTCCTTCTTTTGTATTAAATTTATGCCATGATTTGTATCATGAAGAACCGGATACTTATCTTGTTCATGTTCGGGGCTATCAGTGGGAATTCCTGGGAAATATGACCCGGCAGGCAGAAGATAACGTGCTGCGTGTGAAAGCTTTTATTAAAGATTTGTTGTTGTTAAAAGAATTGTTACCAATGAAGGAGTATTTAAATAATTTTCTGAGTTAAGAACCTTAATTTAAAAACCATGGATTTATCTACCAAATATGCAGGACTGGATTTAAAAAATCCTGTTGTTGTGAGTTCATCAAAAATCACTAGTAGTGCAAGTAATATCAGGAAATGTGCTGATCAGGGGGCAGGTGCTGTTGTGCTCAAATCTGTTTTTGAAGAACAGATTCTCGAGGCTATTCAGGAAAAACTAAAAGATGAAGATATGTATTTCTGGTTTCCGGAAGCTGAAGCGCATGTCAAATCTATTTCTTCTGACCAGGGGGTTCAGCAATATCTCCAGTTGGTGAAGGATGCCAAAAATGCTGCTGATATACCAGTTATTGCCAGTGTTAATTGTATTGAAGGTGAAAAGTGGGTGGATTTTGCTGCGCAGATAGAAGAAGCCGGGGCTGATGCCCTTGAGCTCAATGTGTCTTTGATTCCTTATGATCAAAATATTAGCTCACAAGAAATTGAAGATAATTATAAAAAGATTGTTGCAAACGTTGTTTCTATAGTAAATATACCTGTTACAGTTAAAATGGGTTCTTATTTTACCAATATTATCCGGATAGCCAAAGATATACAGGATGCCGGAGCTCAGGGCATTGTTGTTTTTAATCGTTATTATCGTCCTGATATTGATATTGAATCACTGGAGGTGATTAATAATAATTATCTTAGTGCGCCCGAAGAAATTACGCAATCATTGCGCTGGGTCAGTTTATTGTTTGATAAGCTTGATATGGATATTGCTGCTTCTACTGGCATCCATTCTCCGGAAGGGGTCATTAAACAATTGCTTGCCGGTGCTGCATCAACACAAGTTTGTTCTACGCTTTATAAAAATGGTATTGAACAGATTGCAAAAATGATTGAGGGTCTGGAGCAATGGATGGACAGAAAAGGGTTTAATCATATTAGGGACTTCCGTGGAAAAGTTGGTGGCGCTACTTTGCAGAAAGCGGCTTTTGAACGCATGCAGTTTATGGAACGCACCCTTTCCTGATCATACGTGGATTATAATTATTATAAAAATCCCATTATATAAAAAAACCTTCTTTGTGAAGGTTTTTTTTATATAAAAGAGAAACTAAATCAGACCTTTGCCGTAGAAATTTTTATATTTAGGCCGTGAAATTTGATATATTGTTGTTCTTTAAAAAACAAATGGATGTATAGTGATTTGAGTAATCGTTTCCTGGCGGAGCATAAGCCATTAAAAGCTACAGAGATTGATCTTTACGAAGAAGCGCTGGGACAAAAAGAAGTTGAGCATATTAAAGAATTAGCTGCAGCACTTCAAAATAAAAAATGGTCACATGTTAGTTCTACTTTTACGGGTGGGGGTGTGGCTGAAATGTTGAAAAGTGTTTTACCTATTGCCCGTGGATTGGGAATTGATTGCGAATGGCATTGTATAGAAGGGAATGATGAGTTTTTCAGCATAACGAAGCGTCTCCATAATATCATCCAGGGGGTGGAACAAAAATTTGAGTTTCAGGAATTACTCGGTACTTATATTGATATCAATAGTCAGAATTTTGAAAATCAGCAGATCTCATCTGATTTCACCATTGTCCATGATCCACAGCCGTGTGTTTCCATTGTCCACGGCAATTATGATAGCAAGGTAATCTGGCGTTGCCATATTGATACTACTGATGCCGATAAGCACATATGGAACTTCCTGCTGCCATATATCAATAATTATGATGGCGCTGTTTTTTCTCATCGTAGTTTTCTGAAAAAAGGAATCACGACTCCTGTTTATCAGATTACTCCTGCTATTGATCCTCTTGCAGAAAAAAACCGCATCAGGACAAAGGAAGCGTCTTTTAAAATTTTAGAGCCTCTTTTTGATGAGTATAATATTGATCATGAAAGGCCGATTGTCCTTGCTGTTTCCAGGTATGATATCCATAAAAACCAAAAATCTATTATCAGGGCTTTTAAAGAGCTTAAAAAAGATCATGAGGCAAGTAGCCTGAATCCTCAATTGATTATTGTGGGGAACCTGGCTGACGATGATCCGGAAGGACAGATTATGTATGAGCAAATAGAAGAGTTTATCGATAGTGATCCTGATATTTATGCTTTATTGAATATTCCCAATAATGATGAGAATATTGGCGCTTTGATGAAAGTGGCCCAGATGTTTGTACATGTGTCCACCAGGGAAGGTTTTGGCCTGGTTGTTACCGAGGCAATGTGGCAGGGTACACCGGTTATTGGTAGTAATGTGGGAGGAATTACCCTCCAGGTCTTAAACGGCGAAACGGGCTATACGGTAGAGCCTTATGCTGTCGAGGATATTGCAACCTATATGAAACACCTGTTGACTGATCATGCTGCGCGAAGTGCATTGAGTATGAGGGCGGTGGAACATGTCCGGGAGAATTTCCTCATTCCCACCCTGGTAAAAAAATACATGATCCTAATGAGGTATTACCTGCAGATTGATGTGCCTTATTTTAAAATCCAGGATTTTTAATTTAAACCTGACAGGTTTTTTTTAAGCCAGACCTGACAGGTTTTAAAAACCTGTCAGGTCTGAAGTCACTTCTACAATCCTAA
>CAZSGN010000047.1:0-5986 GCA_964606415.1 uncultured Bacteroidales bacterium | reverse complement strand
AGACCTGACAGGTTTTAAAAACCTGTCAGGTCTGAAGTCACTTCTACAATCCTAAAAACGTCATTCCCAGGCCACTAACTAATATAATAAGCCCTGCGAGTATATGCATGTATTTTTCTATCTTTTTGACAGGGAGTAATTGGATGCCCTTGTTGCCCAAATAAACAGTACTCATCATTGTGCCAATGGTGGCAATTGCAAATACAGAAGAAACGGTAACCACTCCCATTGTACTGTTTTGGGAAGCCGGGTACATCAAAATGGGTATAAGTGGCTCACAGGGGCCGAAGACAAAGATTAAAAATAAGATCCATGGCGTTAATTTCTTTTTTTCTGATTGGTGGACATGGCTGTGTTCCGTATGATGATCATGTTCATGATCATGAGATAAACCGTTGCTATGTGTATGAGTATGTTGATGGGTATGCCCCTTTATCATTTTCCGGTAACCATAAATGGCGTAAGCCAGCCCGAAAGCAATTAATAACCAGCCAACAAGTGATCCCCGGCTTGATTCAATCCCTGTTAATTTGTGGATACTAATCCCTAAAAGAATGCCTATTGCGCCGATTACTACGGAACTTAATACATGTCCCAGTCCGGACAGAAAAGTGATTCCCATGGTTTTTCTTATTGTCCAGTTCCTGGCTTTTCCTAATACAATGAAGGGCAAATAATGATCGGGTCCTAGAAGCGTATGGACAAAGCCTAGTGAGGCTGCCGTTAATGATAGTAAGACTATTTCCTGTGTCATGGTTCAATGATTTTTAAATTGAATATTTGCATTTTATCCAGTTCTTCCCATATTTCTAACCCATTTTTCCTGACACTTTCCCAATAACCTAATTGACTGTCTTTACTGGCCTGGATTTTTTCTTTAACGAATGCCAGTGTTTCTTCTTTTAAGGTTATTTGGAGTGTTCGTTCTTTAAAGGTGAAGGTGGCTCTGGCCAGGGCTGGATTTGAATCAATAACTTCCAGGGATCCCCGGCCTGTTGTCGCTCCTGTACTTACTTGCAGACCATCATTCATGCAGCTAAATGGGGGTTTTTTACCTGCATAGGAAACGATATCCACTTCATCTGGCCCCACGTCAAAATAGTGTCTTGCTCGTATTCCCATTTTGATGCCAATGATGGAGTATATGCCCAGGTGATTGTGTATTTCGTTGGTCAGTACCCCAAATTTCCATTCTTCGAATCCATGCCTGGAGATGATCTTTTTTTTGATCTTTTCTACATCGGGTTGAAAAAGGCCATCTTTTTCCGGAAATCGGTTGAAAACAACATTAGTCTGGATTTTGTTATCCAAATTGTTTAAAAGGAGGGCATGAATATATATTGCTTTTTCGGTGCTGTCTGGTTGGCAATTTTTTAATTGTGGCCATTTTGTATTTGCTTCGCAGGTGAAGTGTTCAGGATAGATAAGAAAACTATATACCAGGTCATCCCAAAGTTTTAAATGAGCAGATTCAACTTTTGGCAATACTTCGGGTGTATGATGAGCCTGACTGATTAAGCGGGCGGCAGGGCTTTGAATTTTGTCTATCTTATTTAACAGGGGCAGGTCAAAAGCAAAGCCTTCAATATCTCCATTATGAATGCCAAGTATTTGAAGATGATTGTTGTTTAATATTGCCATACTGCTTTTGTAGTCATCTTTAAAATAGATGCCTTTTTCCGGGGCATCACCCGGATTGTACCAGTATATGGTAGAATCTTTAATATGTTTAATGAGTTCGTCCTGTTCCCCGATCGCATCAGCTAAATTGGTTAAAGGGCCAAGAGCAAGGTAAATGACTGGTTCTTCTTCGGTTTCGAGGATATGCCTGATTAATATTGGGGCATCTGGGTATTCATTATATAATTGCTCCGCTGCCTTTTTTTCTCCCCAGGGAAGTTTTTGGGTCATTTCACGCCAGGGAGGAGCTTCGGTTAATACATTCCGGCCTGCTGCTATTGGTATGCCTTCGTGCCCGGTTTGGTGCAGAAGCTTTTTAATTTTTTCAAGGCCTTCCT
Source organism: uncultured Bacteroidales bacterium (assembly GCA_964606415.1). GTDB lineage: Bacteria > Bacteroidota > Bacteroidia > Bacteroidales > JBBRXJ01 > CAZSGN01. Next base: position 3,968 of record CAZSGN010000047.1, on the reverse strand, counting down.
GGGCGCCTAAAGCACCATCATTGGTTGTGATAGCAAGTATTTCAAATCGCGGATCCTGAAAAAGGTAGTTCAAAACCCTGAAATCATCAATGCCACAGTCTGTATCGAATATGACATGATACTTGTCCCCGGTATGTGCAAATAAGCTTGTTGTAGTCATTGTCATTAAAAGAAATAGAAAAGGTATAACAATATTTTTCATTAAATTGTATATTAAGTTTGGGAATTATCCTCAGGAGAAAATATCTTGTGTAAATATAATCATCAAACCTTATTTTCCCTTATAGATATTTTTCAGGATTTAATAATTTAAATTGATACCTGTCATGAATGTGGCTCCTGGCATTGGATACCCATAATTAATCGCGTATTTTTCATTAAGCAGGTTGTCGCCGCTGATGAAAACATCCAGTTTGGAATCGATTTGGTATTTTACCCGGGCGCCAAGATTCGAGTATTGATTTTCGATAACCTCAATGTTTCCTGATTTTTCACCATAAAGATTCCTGATATGGGCGATTTTGAGTTTGAATCCAAAGTCTTTCCAGGAATAATTGCCCGAGACGAACAAATTTTGTTCTGGTGTGGCAATCAGTGGTTCTTTCATGTCAATGTAAGAATAATTCATATGAAAGTTCAGGTTTTTTGAAAAGTGATAACGGGAGGCCAGTTCAATACCTGTGTTGTAAAAGGCGCCTGTGTTTTTGTATTGGGGTGGAGGAGGTGGTGCGACAGGCACCATAACGATTCTGTTTTCGCCATCGCTGATATATCCTGTTATTTCGGTGTTTAATTTCTCATTGAACCATTTCTGGTGCCACCCAAGTTCATAATTCATCATTTTTTCAGGCTTTAATGTTTCGTTAGCCGGGGGGAAAAGGAATAGTTCTCTGAGGGAAGGAGGGCGGTAGCCTTTTGCCACTGAGCCTTTGATCACAGTGTTTTCCAGTGCCCGATAAGAGAAACCGCCCTGGGGAATCCACTCGTTCCCGTAGGTGTTGCTCATGTCATAGCGAATACCAGCGCTAAGGGTGAGCCGGTTCATGAGGGTTTGTTGTATAAATGCATAGCCTGCCTGGTTTTCCATGTTGATCCATCGGTCATTGACAGGAGAAAGCTGAAATTGCGGTCCGTTTGCTCCGGGGATAATATTGCCTTCTTCATCCCTCAATACAGTACTAATAGGACTTCCTTTTCCTCCGTATTTCATGTAATCATAACCAATGGTTATAGAGTTGCCTTTAAAAAGCCGCATGGCTTCATAGATCATCAGGCCATACATCTCATCAACGGATTGCCATCCATCACTAATATTATGTTCCCCAAAATTGAAATAACCTTTAATCGCGCCATCGAAATTTTTATAGTTATTTTCGATAGATGCGGATGATTTACCTCTTAATATATCAATACGATCTCCGGCAGATTTTGTTTTAACTCCCGGATCCTGGCTTTCGAATTGGGAAAGATTATAATCGGCTGTCAATTTAATATTTTCGTTAAGATCATAATCTATTTTCAGGTACCCGTTAACCTGGTTGAAGTCTGATGAATCACGGTGCCCATCTGTTTTATCGTAATTTAGTGAGCTAAAGATGCTTAGATTTCCTTTTTTATATCCACCGCTTTGCATAAATTTTTGGGTGTTATGGGATCCATAAGCTGCTTTTGAATTAAAGCGTATTCCTTCTTTTTGACTTTTTTTGGTGATAATATTGATGACGCCACCCATCGCATTTGATCCGTAGAGAATGGAAGCTGGTCCCCTGATGATTTCTACTCTTTCCGCCTGTGAAGCAGCGTAAGCATCCGGAAGGGGATGCCCCATCATACCCATGAATTGAGGATGGCCATCTAACAGGACTAATACTTGTGACGTGGGAGAACCGCCGAGGCCTCTCATGTTTATCTGGCCTGCTGCTCCTCCGGCTACGCCGAAGCCTGCGATGCCACGCTCGGTTACAAAAAGGCCCGGGGTCTGTTCGCTTAATACTGGCAGTAACGCTGTTTCATGGCTTTCCTTTAGGTCTTTTTCAGAAACCACAGAAATAGTTGTAGGAACCAGGTTCCTGTTCGTTTTTGTTTTGGTACTTGTTACAACAACTTCTTCTATGTTGACCGTGTCTTCTGTTAATTCCTGCCCATAACCGTGGATGGCCGGGACAATCAATACAATAAGGATTAGGTTTTTGAGGGTCATAATAATTAATCTTAGTGTTAAAAAATATTTTTTCGTGTTACTTATAGGTTAAAAAAATAGATCAGGTGGATGAACTCATGACCAGGCCACCATGCTTGATCCCCTTTACGGCTTTTAATTTGTTACTTAATTTGGATAGTTTTTCTGCCTTTCCTTTGACAGCAATAGTCTCCAGGCAATCGTTATGATTTAAATGGACATGCTGGGAAGCAAGGATCAGACAGTGATAATCATGCTGAATAGTAGTCAGTTGTTTTTGTATATCTCTTTTATGGTGATCGTATACCAAAATAATCGAACCGGCTACATCTTCATTACCTTGCCATTGTTCTTCAACTTCATGGCTTTTAATTAAAAAACGGATTGCCTGCGAACGATTTGGGAAACGTTCATTTTTTACTAATTGATCAAGTTTCTCTAAAACCTGCTCATCTAAGGAGACGCCAAAGCGTTTAACACTCATAGTGATACTTTTATTAAAATCGTGTTACAAATATATGTAAATGTTATTTTTATAACAAGATTTAAATGATTATTTTTACATCAAATAAATTATTGCGAACCAAAAAAACATTTTTTTATGTTTAACATTAAATTGTATAATAGTATTTCGAAAAAGGGGACGGATAAACTGTCCAGTGGACTGTTCAGTGTTTCTGATGAGATTGAAAATCCCCATGGTATTGTTTTGAGAAGTTATAAAATGCAGGAGGCAGATCTTGAAGATACGGTATTGGGTATAGCACGTGCCGGCGCAGGAGTTAATAATATTCCGGTTGATAAAGCCAGTGAAAAAGGGATTGTCGTTTTTAATACGCCTGGTGCGAATGCCAATGCTGTTGCTGAATTGGTTGTTTGTAGTTTGTTTCTTTCTTCACGAAAGATTGTTCGTTCTATTGGCCGCATTGCTGAGTTAAAAGATGATCCGGATGTTGGGAAGAAGGCAGAAAAAATTAAATCGGAATTTGCCGGGCCGGAAATAGCGGGTAAAACACTTGGGCTTATTGGTCTTGGAGCTATTGGTTCTAAAGTGGCTAATGATGCGCAGGCATTAGGAATGAAAGTGATTGGTTATGATCCTTTCCTGACGGTGGATAATGCAATTAGTTTAAGCCGCAATGTTGATTTGGCTAAATCAATGGAGGCTGTTATTGAACAAGCGGATTATTTATCTTTGCACTTACCTGTAAACGATGAGACCAAAGGGTTTGTTAATGATAAATTAATTAATTCCATGAAGGATGATGTTCGTATTCTGAATTTTGCCAGGGGAGAAATTGTTGATAGCAAAGCCATTGTTAAAGCAGTTAAGTCGGGTAAGGTGGCACGTTACGTTTGTGATTTTGCTGCTCCGGAAATCATGGGGATTGATAATATCATTGTTCTTCCTCATCTTGGAGCTTCTACACCCGAAGCAGAAGATAACTGTGCGATCATGGCCTGTGATCAGTTAAATGAATACCTGACACGTGGAAATATTATTAATTCTGTTAATTTCCCTCAGGTTCGTATGGATCGGGTAGGCGAGAACAGGATGGTTGTTCTGAATAAAAATATTTCTGGTATTGTGGAAAAAGTGACACATGTTTTGTCTCAGTATAAAGTCAATATTAGTGAAATGGTTAATAAGAGCAAGAATAAAAATGCGGTGACTGTTATTGATACTGACGAGGCTATTACTGATAAGATGTTAAACGAGATTGGTGCTATTGAAGGGATCATTCGTGTCAGGAAGGTTTAATAAATAAATATATTTGAGCAAAAAAAA
>CAZSGN010000046.1:0-14153 GCA_964606415.1 uncultured Bacteroidales bacterium | reverse complement strand
AGTCCTGTAAACCTTGAATAACATATTTTTTGTTTCTGGGGACATGGATCAGGCAATTGTTGGTGTCATAAGTGTATACGTTATCTCCGCTTATGGCATTTTGGTGCTTATCGGTCTCGAGATGATCATAAAGAGATCCCCATGTACCCAGATCAGACCATCCAAAGTCTGATTCGAGAACATAAACATTTTTTGATTTCTCCATGATGCCATAATCAACGGAGATATTCATGCATTCCTCATATGTTTTTTGGATGAATTCTTTTTCTTTTTTTGTGCCGTATTTACCCGCGCCTTGTTCAAAAAGATGGTTCACTTCGGGAAGATACTCTCTAAAGGCTTTTAATATTGCTTTTAGAGACCACATAAAAATTCCTGCATTCCAATAAAAATCACCACTTTCATAAAATATTTTAGCCATCTCAATATTTGGCTTTTCTGTAAATGTTTTTACCTTTTTGAAAGGTTGCTGATTTTTTTCTTTGACCTGAATGTACCCAAAACCTGTTTCTGGCCTGGTTGGTTTGATCCCCAGCGTTAATAATAAATCCTCTTTATTTACAAATTTAAAACCTTGCTGAACCAGGCTCAAAAAGTTTTGTTCATTTAATATCAGATGATCTGATGGAGCAACAATGACATTTGCATCGGCGTTAATGTTGTGAATTTTATAAGATGCGTATGCAATGCACGGTGCCGTGTTCCGCATACAGGGCTCAAGTAATATTTGAGAATCATTAATTTCTGGAATTTGTTCCTGTATTATTTTATCGTATTTTTCATTGGATACAATGAAAATGTTTGATACGGGCATGATTTGACGGAACCGGTCAAAGGTTTGTTGTAGTAGTGTTCTTCCTGTACCCAGTACGTCAAGGAATTGTTTGGGCTTTTCCGGCCTGCTAAGCGGCCAGAACCGGCTACCTACTCCACCTGCCATAATGATGCAGAATTGATTATCAGACATTTTTTAAATCTTTTTTATATGTTTGTAGAACAAACTAAAAGTACAAAATATTAATAAAAATTTGTCACCACCAGATAGAAAAATAACCTTTATTTATTTGTATTTTTACGTCCTCAAAAAAAATGAATTTATTTTATCACATAGGCCGTTATTCGATGCTGATTTGGAATGTATTTTCCAAACCGGATAAACCTCGTATTTTGTTTAAACAAATTGTTAAGGAAATTGAATTCCTTGGGGTGAATTCTATCGGTATTGTGGTTATTATTTCTTTCTTTATTGGTGCTGTGGCTACTTTGCAAACAGCACTTAATCTTCAGACCCCCTTAATCCCTAAGTATTATATTGGTGTGGCAACCCGGGAGATCATTATTCTTGAGTTTTCTTCGACGATGGTGGCCTTGATTCTTGCTGGTAAGGTTGGGTCGAATATAACATCAGAAATTGGGAGTATGCGGATTTCGGAGCAGATTGATGTGCTTGAAATCATGGGGCTTAATTCTGCTAATTACCTAATTTTTCCGAAGATTGTTGCTGCGATGGTGTTTAATCCTGTATTAAATATTATTAGTATGTTTATAGGTATCTGGGGAGGATATATTGCTGCTGTTACAACAAATGTGTTGAATCCAACGGATTATATTTACGGTATTCAATATGTTTTTAATCCTTATTATGTGACTTATTCTTTGATTAAGACGGTTATTTTTGCTTTTATTATAACATCCGTTCCTTCTTATTACGGATATCATGTGAAGGGGGGTGCACTACAGGTTGGGAGTGCCAGCACTAAAGGGGTGGTCCATAGTAGTATTATTGTTTTGATATTTAATTTTATTTTAACACAGCTTTTATTAACATGATTGAAGTCAGGAATATAAATAAAACTTTTGCTGATAATCATGTATTGAAGGATGTTTCCGCTCAATTTGTGGATAGTAAAATCAATTTAATTATTGGACAAAGTGGATCTGGGAAAACGGTTCTGTTAAAGTCATTAGTCGGCTTATTTGATGTTGATTCCGGAGAGGTTATTTATGATGGCATGGTCTTTAATAAGATTAACCGCCGTGAGCAAAAGAAAATTCGAAAAAATATTGGGATGTTGTTCCAGGGAAGTGCCCTTTTCGATTTTCTTAATGTTGAGAAAAATGTGATGTTTCCGCTTGATATGTTTACTGATTTAAGTCATAAAGAAAAGAAAGAACAGGTAAACAAGTGTCTTGCCCGGGTTAATCTTGGTAATGTTAATCATTTGCTGCCCTCGGAAATAAGTGGTGGTATGCAGAAAAGGGTGGGGATTGCGCGTGCTATTGTGATGAATCCTAAGTACCTTTTTTGTGATGAACCTACATCGGGGCTTGATCCACGTACGGCCGTTATTATTGATGAATTAATTAATGAGATTACTCAGGAGTTTGGAATCACGACTATTATTAATACGCATGATATGAATTCTGTTACCAATATTGGAGAGAAGGTATTCTTCATTTATCAGGGGATGAAATGGTGGGAAGGGGATAAAACACAAATCTTTAAAACGGATAATGCCGAATTAAATGATTTTGTTTTTGCTTCGAGCCTTGCAACTGAAGCTAAACGAAAATGATTTAACCAAAACCCAACCGAAACATTCTTTTATCAGGACACCCTCAAAGAGCCTGCCCCGATTTTTTTAGGAACTGAGAAAATGAAAAATTTTCACTTTACATTATGTTCTATGGTTCTACCACGAACATTTATCTCTTGCGAAGCATAATTTAATGAAAGCTTGCAATTTGTTTATATGTAGGTAAAATATGGTTTAAGGTTGTTTATATGTTGTATTTTAGTTGGAAACTTATCAACTTTCAAAAGAGTTGGTAAAAGATATTTATAAGTTAAACAGTTCTTCTCCCTCAAATGAAACCGCTGTTCGATTCAATTTTAATTTAACTCTTCATAATCAACGTAATCACCTTCTTCTTTTGAAATTCTTTTTTCTTGGTTTTGTGCACGCTTGTCGTAGATTGTCATTTTACCTTTTTGTTTCTTATAAGCTTTTTCTTCGGATTTTTTATTCCATGAGTTGAACCCATTGGTGTTATAATGATTTCCTGAAGAGTGTTGCCGGCTGAAACCTATTGCGGCAAGGGCAAACATGATGAATTTGTATAAGTAATATACAATTAATATGAAGAAGAATATTTTTAGTAAATAACCCATTTTTCAATACATATTTTTATGATCGCTGATTAAAAAACCAGCGATCATCTTATTTATTGTGTATGATGATATTAATTAATAAATCGAGGGCCGGTCTATTTGGCCTTTACATCCAAACATAAGGTTTAGTCCAAACCTGAAATTAAATGTTTTAAAGCGGTATGGAACAGGAAATTCCGTTTCTTCATTTGTGATCATATTGAATTGAAGAGGAATATTATCACTGATGAAATACATATTGAACGGGCCTGCCTTAAAATTTAATCCTAGACCGAAATGGTTAAAATACCTATTCATGATCGTATAGGAAAGTGACATAGAAATAAAGTTATGGTTTAGGTTTGCTGAAGCTGTCAACTGAGGTCGTAACCGGCTACGATATATTTCGTTTTTAGAGAGCAATCCGAAACTAACATTATCATTAAGGATATAACGTCCTCCAAGATAGATTTTGGCAGGTATCCCGGCTGCATAATTTTCATTACTTACCTGAATATCGGTGGAATCAGTAATATCTGTAAAAGGATCTGTATTGTCTGTGCTGTCCAGTGATAATTGATACCCAGAAAAAACAACTTCTTGTCTGGATGAAAGGTTATTTACATTGTTTGTCCATCTTATTGATCCAATATCTAAAATACTGGCTGAGAATTCAAGTTGATCAGTAGGAGAGTAAATAGCACCGAAATCGATTGCTGCTCCCATATTTTTGTGGCTTAAGAACTCATCAAGGATGTAATTTTCTCCATCATTGTTGAGTTCTTCTGATTCTTCAAAACCGTTAAAATCTCCGGTGCTGTCGTATTGTACCTGCATGCCGGGAATGGAGCTGTAGACATTAAAGCCATCTTGAGGGATGATATACTTGTCTATAGCTGTGTTAAGCGTATAATTGGTTTCTGTCCTTATGTTGAAATGACCAAACAGTATTTTTGTCCGGACGCCAATATTCCATTCGTCATTAATATCCTGGGAGAATCCCAGGGCATATTCCCGGAAACTTAATATATCCATTCCGAAATGTTTAAAATCAATATCCTGATAATCGCCGTTGTTTACATTGCCTGTTAAGGTGAAGTCTATTAATTCCTTGGGATAGGAATAGCGTGCCATCATTCTTTCTTTGATCGAGAAAGTGATGTAAAAATCATTAGCCCTGAAACCTAGATTTGCAAGACTAATACTGGCATCTGTTGTTAAATAACTTACCCGGGGAAGCCTGTCGATGAATTCCTGTGCTCCAATGCCCTCGGGATGCAGGAAAAGGCCTATAGAGTCGCTTTTTACATTTTGGACAACATCGTTCAGGCTGAATCCAGTATTTTCAATTGTTCCTTCAATAGGCCCGGCAATGGGTGCTGCCAAATAAAATTTACATCTGAATTGTTTCGCTGGATTTAGTTCGTTGGATTGAGCAACGTTGTCCATAAAATACATGGTATTGCTTTGTTGTCCAATACTGCTTATTTTGATTGAGAATAAAAGCAATAATATGAGGATGAATCTTTTTCTGATAATCATGTCTTCAGGGTTTTAATCTATTCTTTGATGAATGTAAAGGTCAGCTTCTGCGCCAATGGCTATATCGAGTTCGTAATCTGAATAAAATGTTACTGATGTTTGGGATGATTCTTCAAAGGTGTTGAGTTTGATTGCAATGATCGCATATTTGACATCTTCATATTTGTCAAGATCATTATCATCAATTGTGATATGGGTGATTTTTTCTGTTTTATTTACAACGCGCCCACCGGACACTTCTCCACTTTCAACAATTAATTTTGGCCCCTCATCAAAAAGTGAATCGATTGCCATATAGTTAGAGTCAGTCATGTAAATTTGACCGTTGATATCCACGGGCATGCCATTGGCTATATCCAGCCGTAATTTTAATTTTTTAATTTCACTTTCTTGCTCGTAAAGTTCAGACAGATCAAGATCGACTGTATCATTGAGCAGGTAATTTTCTGCATATCCGGATAATGGTAATTGTACCTCCAGATCCATGTTAATATTACTGGTGTCAGTGATAAACTGGTTGGTGTCTGTTTTGGGGTCATCTTTGTTTGATACAACATTAACCCGGTATTTTAATGTATTGGGTTTATCATTAATCACTTGGGTGAAATTTTCTATGTTACCATTGTCATCACTAAAGATGGTGTCTGTTCGTTTTACAGCCGGATATTCATATGGCAATGGATAATTGATATTTATGATGGTGGTGTCCTGTGCCGTTTGATTTGTCGGCAGTAATACAGCAGGCAGTAAATCTTCATAAAAAGCAATGAGGCTGTCTACTCTTACTTGCAGAGGAATGCCAAAGCTGTTCCTGGTTTTTAATTCAATACGTGGGTCTTCAAAGATAAAATCTTCAATCCCTGTACCATAAAGATCAAGGTTCAGGATAATTTCATCCTCTGTAATCACACTTTCCTGTCCAAAATGACCTTTGATAAAAGAAAAGTCGAGATTTTCCATTGATGCATCAACAACAATGGAGTCATCTGTGCTAATCCCTGCTCCCGAATTGTATGCAGTGAGATAATAAAAAAATTGTAGTTGGGTTGTGTCAATGGTGGGGTTATTGAAATTGGCAGTGTACCCGGATAGAGGAAATTGTTCCGTTTGGTTATATGAGCCTGAAACATCGCTTACTTTCACGGTTTCTTCAAAATGAGATCCCTGGGCATCTTTGAGTTGATTGCATACGATTCTTAATTCTGCATTGTGTTCGAGGTTGGATATAGACGTAAAAACAATGCTCCCTGCTTTGAATGTTGCAAGATTGAAGACTTTGTCCGCACCTACATCGAAATTAACCTTCACAACATCGTCTATTTGTGCGACTTTTTGGCTGCCAGACCATTCGGAGTCACTTTCGATGTCTGTTTTTTTGTACTGCTGGATGCTGAACTGGTCCGGAATGTCAATTAAATTTTCGCCAGTTTTTGCAGGTACCTTTTCTTCATAAGTAATATATAATATTTCACTCTCATCATATTCCTGGATATTATTATTTTTGTCGAACTGAGAGAGCAGATCGGCAACCTTAAAATGTCCGTATGCGACAGGACCACCAAATTCATAATTGGTTTCAATTTCACCGCTAAACTTATCGGTGTTCAGGTATTCTTTGATACATCCGCCAAGAAGAAGAATGGATAAGCTTAAAACAGAGAGTCTTGTGTAATTTCGAAATGTGTTTTTATTGAATATTATCATGATGCCAGTGTGTTAATATTTTAATGTAAAGTATAATTATATAAAAAATTATTCTTACTTCCAACTATCAGGTTAAATTTACTAATATTTTTTTCAAATCGGTTAATACTGAAAGGAGTATTTCCATTTAATGGAAAATCTTTATGTATAGAGCCATCTTGTTTAATAAGGTATATTTGATTGTTGTCTTTTGTTACAATCCCTAATTTATGATCTTTTTTCCCGAAATCAAAGTATATAGGATGAGAGGAAATGGCACTGTTGAATTGATGAGAGCAAACAATGTTTTTTCTCTGATCATAAATGATCAGCTTGTTTTTATCAGCAAAAATGTAGTCTTTATTTCCGTCCGCACTGGCGTCTTTATAAATAAAAAAATGTTTGGCGGAGAACTGGTCAGGTTGAATGCTTTCAACCTGACCTGCTGTGTTGATTGTATGAATGGTGCCGTTTGTATCAGTAGTTAGGAAATGTTGATTATTTTCATCAAAAAAGAAGTGGTTATTTTTTGATGAGGTAAAATGGTTTTCCGGGGCAATTCTGGTTTTACCCTGTCGGTTTAAAATGTATATCCTGTATTGATCTGAAAAAACGATGTAGTCTTTTTTATCTGATCGGAAATGCTGTATTGGTTGAGTAACTGGTGTTTCGGTTTGGTCAAATTGCCAGCCTTTTATTAGTGATCCGTCTTTTTCGTAGTTGTATACTTTTTTGTTTTGTGTTGCGATCATCATGCGATAATCTTTGTTATGCTCATAGTCAAAAACATTAACACCGTTAGATGCTTTAGAGCGGAGGCGGATAGGATATTTTTCGACATAATTACCATTGCGGTCAATAAGGTGAAGGTAATTTGGTGTGCTGAAAAATAATTGTAGTTTTCCGTTTTTATAGTAATCAATCTGAAAAATTTCACTGTTTATTTGTTCTTTGATTTTTACTTTCCATAAAATACGACCAATTTTATTAATCAGGTAAATGTTGTTTTTCTGGTCTTGCACAAAAATTTCTTTTTCATTGGTATAATGATTATCAACGAAAGCAGGTTTATGATTGATATTGGTGTCCAGGAGACTTTCCCAGTATGTTTGGGCTTCGCGTTTAATCTCCGGGGTATATTTAATAAAAAGGTTGTTGTATAACATTTCTCCCTCTGAGCTTATTTCAAGAGCCATGCCTTGCATTTTTTGAAATTCCTGAATATTAGAAGAGTAATAATCATAGTATTTTTTGTTGAGATAATTTTTCCATAACATTTGAGCTCTTGCATTGTTAAGGTAAATAAAGAGATTGGATTTTAATGAAAGATATTTAGAGATATCCCTGTAATTATAGTTGGTCATCAGGGTTTTCCTTGTCAGATTAAAGTGGATGATCTCTTTTAGAATTTTGCTGTTGTCTGCAAAAACAAGATAGTTCTCTATAATTGCACAGTATTTATCTGAACTGGCTTGAAATGGCCCTCCTGTAATTTTGTTGATAAAATGGGTAAAGGGTAGTTTGAAAATTGTATAAGTTGTTTCATTATCAACTTTATATTCATCAATCATGTGGCGTTTTTTGTGTTTCTTGTTTTCTGCTGCCTTTTTTACAAGTTCTGTCAGATCTTTTTCTGCAGATTGCCCACTTTGGACTTGAAGGACGCTATAAGTATTTTCTTGCAGGGATTTGTTTTTATGATCAGAGAAACATAATGTAATACCACCCTGGGCGTGTTTTTGGAAAAAGTCTTTTAAGTCAAATTGATATGTATCTTTTATTTTTTGAATATTCTGTTCATAAGCATTCAGCTCTTGATGTTCTTTTAAATAAGCGTTATATTCTTTAAGGAATAAAGTTGGGTCACTCAGGTTGAAGTGTATAAAGAAAAAGGTGTTGCTGGGAAAAATGCGGTCAATATCGACTCCTTTAGGAGATTGTTTTTTGAAAAGGGATAAATATTGATTTGCAGAGTCACTTGAGGTGGAAAATCCTCCGCAAAGAATAATATCTGATTTCACTCTAATGTCTAGTTCACTCCAGGATCCCGATCGGCTTAGTAACTCAATTCCTTTACTGTATTTTTCTGGAGCAAGGACATGCAGTAGGTCAGGCAGCTTTCGGTGTTGTATGAACAGATTGGCTTCATAATTGGAATTAGCAGTTTTCATGACCTGTCTGAAGCCTGCCAGTTGAGTGATTGAAGAGCGAATGTTAACCTGACGGATGGCATTTTCTATTAAGATGGCAGAAGGACTGGCGATTAAGATACCCTGGTGATAACTAAAATAATAGGGTTTATTATTGATATTAAAGTGGTAGATGACGGTTCCTTCGTATTGTTTTTCTTTGATCTTGGTGTCATCACCTAATTCCTGTCTGGCGGCATTTAATATTTTATTATTGCTCGAGCGTCCCTGAATGCTGTGGTAAAAACAGGGATCTATTCTGTTCTTACCATTAGAATGGAGAGAGATGAGCACAGGATTTTTTTTAAGGTTTGCTTTTAAGAAAGGATGCTTTGAGATGATAGTATCAAGCAGGTTAATTTGTTCTTGAACATTTGAAAAAGCCTGTATTGATTGTATCTCCCGCCAAAGATGATTCTTTGCGGAGAGAGCTTTAAGTAAGTCTTCAAAATGATGACTCTCAATAATAATGGATGCATCACGAGGAACAGCATGAATAGCCTCAGAAGGCACATAGCTTTTTTGTTTCATCAGAAAAAAAATGCCTCCTCCGAGTAATATAATTATGCTACCAATAATGACGATTATTTTTTTATTCATGTTGCTTTAATATTATAATTTTGGGTTTCTTTGGTGCCTGTTTTTGTCCCGGTTCGTTTTTTTTTCTAAATTTTGTTGAATGGCATTGGTTAAATTAACACCTGTTTGATTAGCCAGACAAATCAAAACAAAAAGGATGTCAGCAATCTCGTCATCAGTCGATTGTTCTTTTTCCCCTTCTTTAAAACTTTGTTCCCCGTATTTTCTTGCCATTAGGCTTGCAAGTTCGCCAACCTCTTCTGTTAGAATGGCCATGTTTGTCAATTCGCTAAAATAGCGGACACCATGTTTTTTGATCCATTGATCAACCATTTCCTGTAATTCATCAATTGTCATTTTTTATTCTTTATTTTGGCTATCGATGAATATGGTAACAGGACCGTCATTTACCAGATGTACCTGCATTACTGCTCCAAATTCTCCGGTTGGCACCTCTTTCCCGATTAGGGCGGATAAGCTTTCGATAAATTGATTATATTTCGGGACAGCAGTTTCTGGTTTGGATGCTTTAAGGTAAGAAGGGCGGTTACCCTTTTTTGTGCTGGCGTGGAGTGTGAATTGACTAACGACAAGAATATTGCCATTAATGTCTGTGACTGATTTATTCATGATACCATTTTCATCATCAAAAATGCGTAAGCGGCAGATTTTATTAGTTAGCCATTGAATATCCTCTTCGTTATCGGCATCTTCAATTCCAAGTAATACTAACAGGCCTTCGCTGATCTCTCCTTTAACTTGATTATTTATTGTTACTGAAGCTTCTGATACCCGCTGGATTAATGCTCTCATATTTTTTTTATTGGGTTATTGATTCATAGAGCAAAAATACAATTTTATAAATAAGAAACTGTTGAATTATTTTGATAATTGTAACTGTTTTTAAATAGTCTGCTTGTGCTTTTGTTGCTTCACTTACAATCACTGTTCTTTTAAACGGGGCCGTGACAATAATAAGGAAAAATGCCTCTTATGTTTTAATAATGTTGAATTTATACGTAACTTTGCAGAAAATTTTTCTTGATGGAAAGAAGAGGAACGCTTTGAGATGAAAGATCAGGATCGCTTATCTATGGAACAAAATATAACGGATTCGGTTTCAAAGGATTCGTTAAGAACACCCGAGGAGACAGGCCGGATGAAAGATTCTGTTTTGTCTCCCCAGGAAGATACTGTTTCTGAAGATATGTTGGTTCAGGAACTGAATGATATAGGGGTAGGAATGTCCGATAAATCACAGATTCAGGATGCTGCTGACACTGTAATTAAGCATGTTGTTGATAAGCCTTCTCCTTCTCCTGCTGAGGATTTATCATACCAGCAAATGCAAAAAGAGTCAGAAGCCGTTGTTTCTGAAAAGGGAAAAAGTATCATTGATACAAATGTTGTATGGGAGAAGGATTCGGTACAGGATAAAGGAGCGTCAGATGATTTGCCTGTGCTTATAGAAATGCAAACTGTGGAAAAAGGTGACAAAGCATTGATGGTGCTTGAGAAGGGAAAAAAAGAAACCACTTATTTTGGGGATATAAATTTGTTGATTGCTCTTTTTTCCATTGTTCTTGTAGTTTTTATAAAAGTTTTTTACGGGAAATTCCTTTCTGCTGTTGTTAAGAGTATCTATAACTACAGCCTCGTTTCTAAAATGATTGCTAATAAGAATGTATTGGTTAAGCGGGTTTTTCTTGTTCTTAATTTGGTTTTCTTTTTAAATATTGGCTTGTTTATTACTGAGATATTAGACTTTTATAATATTTACCTGGAGGCAGTGAAGCCATATTATTTTACATTATTGATATCGTTGTTTGTTTTTTTAGTTTACCTGAGCAAACGTATTCTCTTGTTTTTAACGGGATGGGTTTTTAACCAGCAGTCATTGTTTTATGAATATAATGAAATTATTTTTTTGATTAATAAAAACATCGGGATATTTATTTTACCTCTTATTTTGGTTATTCCTTTTGTTCCATCTTTATTAGCTGGTATTTTTATTTATCTGGCTATTGGCGTTATTGCTTTATTGTTTCTGTTGAGATTTTTGAAAGGTATTTCCTTAGCTGTTACTTACAGAGTATCCTTTTTTTATTTTAGCCTTTATGTTATTTTAATAGAGCTTTTACCTGTTGTTTTACTAGGCAAGTTATTTTATGACATGAATCATATAAGCCCATTAATTTATTTTAGTTAAACGAAAAAACCATTTGTTTTGAAAATTAAACGGATTTTAGTTTCACAGCCTGAGCCCTCATCGGAAAAGTCACCGTATTATACGTTGGCAGAAAAAAATAAGCTTGAAATTGATTTCAGGCAGTTTATTCAGGTCGAGGGGGTGTCATTGAAAGAGTTTAGGAATCAAAAAGTTGACATCCTTGAGCATACAGCTGTTATTTTCACGAGTCGTACTGCAATTGATCATTTTTTCCGTATTTGTGAAGAACAGCGAATCAGTGTGCCCGAATCGTTGAAATACTTTTGTATCACAGAATCTGTGGCTCATTATCTCCAGAAGTATATTGTTTACAGAAAAAGAAAGATTTTCTTTGGTGAAAATAAATTTACCAGTCTGCTGGAAATTATTAAAAAACATAGTGGTGAATCTTTTTTACTCCCACTTTCTGAGCCACATAAAAAGGATGTTTGTAAGCAGCTGGATACTGCTAAAATTGCTTACACAAAAGCCATCCTTTACCGGACGATAAGCTCAGACTTATCTGATCTTAAGGACTTTAATTACGATATGTTGGTGTTTTTCAGTCCTTCAGGGATTAAGTCATTGTTTGATAATTTTCCGGATTTCAAGCAGAATGGTATCATCATCGCATCTTTTGGGCCTAATACAGCAAAGGCTGCAAAAGATGCCGGTCTTAAGCTAGATGTAAAAGCTCCAACACCCGAGGCTCCTTCTATGACAATGGCGATTGAGCAATATGTTGAAAACATGAATAATTAAATAGAGGTTGTTTATAAACACAAGTGTTTGGATCATCATGTTCGATAACGAGGCTTGCGAAGTCCTCAAATGCGAAGTTTTCTGGTGTAAATGAGTAATTTTGGGACAAGCGTAAAAAAGTTAGCGGACTTTATGGACGAGCTCTAAATAGCATTTATTTATGAAGTTGAAAAATGATTAACTATATACATGTCTGCTTAATATGTTTCCGTTGCAAGGTTTATCCTTTACGGAAATGGGGCATTATCTACTAAACAAAGCCTGTAACATGGCGGTCATTGAAAAGAGAAAACAGATGTTGTATAGCCTGCCTAAATCTCGCCGTATTAAAGGGAAGCAAAAAGTGGAAGATTTGTTTTCAATGGGAAAGGGAGGTGTTTTTTATCCCCTAAAGGTGTATTGGAAATCTAATGAGTATGGAGAGGATCAGGTTTTATTTGCTGTTGCTAAAAAAAGATTTAACAGGGCGGTTGATCGTAATTTGATCAAGCGGAAACTTCGCGAATCATTTCGTTTAAACCAACAGCGGTTATGTAGTGATGCTGTTAAGACTTTTGATATTGGTTTCGTTTTTATCGGGGAACAGAATTGTCCGTTTAAAGTTATTGAAAAATCGATGAAGCATGCGTTGGATGTTATTGCAGATAAAAAAATCGATTAATTGGGTACTGATTTTTCTTGTTCGTTTTTATCAGTTTGGTATTAGTCCCATTTTTCCACCTTCATGCAGGTACACACCTACATGCTCCAATTATTCTGTCCAGGCTTTAAAAAAGCATGGCCCTTTAAAAGGAGGCTGGTATGCGATTAAACGCATTTCTTCATGTCACCCATGGGGCGGACATGGATATGATCCTGTTCCTTAATTTAATGTCTTGGTTAGACTTGAGATGAGGCATTTTTATTGTTAAAATCAACTTTTAGCGGATTAATTTTATCACCCCAGTAAATGGTTTGATGTGGGAATGGGATTTCGATGCCTTGTTCATCAAATGCTTTTTTAAGTCTTCTTCTGTATTCTCTGCCAACCTTCCATTGTTCAATAGGTTGTGTTTTTAGCCTGGCTTTGATGACGACAGCACTGTCACTAAATTCATCAACACCAAATATTTCAATGGGTTCAATGATTTTGTCTTTGTATTCAGGATCAGCATAAAGGTTAGCAGCTACTTCTTTCATGATTTCTGAAACCTGGTCTGTATCTTCTTTGTACGCGACGCCAATATTGAATATCATGGCAGACCACTCTTTAGTCATGTTTGATAGCGAGTTGATTTTACCGTTTTGAAAGATATGTACAACGCCAGAGAGATCTCTTAAAGTGACCGTACGCAAATTGATTTTTTCCACCAGGCCCCCGGTGCCGTCTATAATAGCTACATCGCCGGTACGTATGTGATTTTCAAGTAAAATGAAAAATCCGGATATAACGTCTCTTACCAGTTCCTGGGCGCCAAAACCCAGGGCTAAACCTACAATTCCTACTCCAGCGAGAAGAGGGCCAATGTTTAATCCGATTTTATTTAAAATGATCAAGGCGACAATTACCCAAACAGCAATTTTAACAGTTATCTTTATGATATCTAGTAGTGTATCAATCCGTTTCTCCGCCTCCTTTAATTGACTGGTGTCTTCTTCTTTTCGATACTTACGAAGAAGCGTGTGTTTAATTGTTTTTAGGGACTTATTGAATAAGAGTAATCCGAAAAATGCCAGCAGGATGATCAGAAGAATTGGTGGAATATTTTCAAAAGACCATTCTTTTAATTGATTGATTGCTTTTATTAAAATGTTTTTGTCGATGATGCTTTCCATGTTTTTTTTTTGTAAAATTATTTTTTTTGTTTTTTTATTCAATCTTTTCACTCCTAAATTTTCAAATATCCTGAAAATTCCTATTTTTGTAATTATTGATGGGGCATTAGCTCAGTTGGCTAGAGTGCTTGACTGGCAGTCAAGAGGTCATCGGTTCGACTCCGATATGCTCCACGATTAAGCTCTCTGTTTTCAGGGGGCTTTTTTCTTTTTAACAGGCAAT
>CAZSGN010000045.1:0-14572 GCA_964606415.1 uncultured Bacteroidales bacterium | reverse complement strand
CACACACAAGAAAATTAAAATTCAATCTTAATTAATTTACTGCGAAACTTTAATAAACAATTAACAGTCGTTTAAAAATATGTTACCATGAATCCCATTTGCACAGGCCTTGTCGGTTTTGGCTTATCTGGCCACAAACTTATATCTCCCTTTCTGCATTCAAGCGAATTGTTTGATCTCAAAACAGTTATCCAATCACAACGAACAACCGCAAAAGAGATTTATCCTGATGTGAATGTCAGTCATGATTATGCTTCATTGATCAATGATCCGAAAATAGAGCTCATCATCATCACTTCCCCCAATATTTTTCATTTTGATCAAGCATGGCAGGCGCTTGAAGCCAACAAACATGTGATCATAGAAAAGCCTATCACCCCAACCTCCAGTGAGGCAGAAAAATTAATTTCACTTGCCAGCAAGAAGAATAAAGTGCTTTCCGTTTTCCATAACCGCAGATGGGACGGCAATTTTATGACAGTGAAAAAGGTCATTGAAGCAGGCTTACTTGGTGACATCCTTGATTACGAAGCCCATTTTGACCGTTATGATCCCGAATTAAAACCTGAATCCTGGCGTAATAAATTAAATGCAGGGTCTGGCGTATTATATGACCTGGGACCACATTTAATCGATCAAGCCATTCAATTATTTGGTCTTCCTCAAGGCGTTTATGCAGACATCCGGTCTCAGCGAAAAAACAGTCCTGTTGACGACTATTTTGAGCTCCAGCTCATCTATCCGCAAACCAAAGTCACCCTTAAAGCAGGAAAATTCCTCCGCGAACCTGGCCCTCATTATGCTGTGCATGGCCGCCGGGGTAGTTTCATCAAATACGGATGCGATCCACAAGGCGATCAGCTTATTAAAGGCATATCCCCTATAGAGGCAGATTTTGGGTCAGAAGAAATCAAGCACTGGGGCTTATTAAATACTAAAGTTAATGGCATCCGCTTCCATGGCCGGATTGAAACTGAAACAGGACGATGGATGAATTACTTTGAGAATATTTATGAAGCCATCAATAAACATGCATCTTTACAGGTTTCTGCGGAAGACGGTAGAAACACGATTAACATTATAGAGAAAGCCTTTGAAAGTCATCAAAAAAAATGCATCGTAAATCTGGAATAAATCATTATTTTTTTTAAAATTTGTAGGAACAAAAAATACATTTACTATTTATTAATTAAAACCAAAAACAAAATGAAAAAAATCAATTATTTAATCATGTTAACCTTGTCAGTATTTCTATTCTCTGCATGCGGAGATGGATGTCAAAATGATGAAGCTTCATCAAAAGATGATGCCTGCAAGGATGATGAAAAAAAAGAAACTGCAGCCCCTAATACACTTACCGAATCGGAAAAAGAAGAAGGATGGAAACTGCTTTTTGACGGTGAAAGCGTTGAGCATTGGAAAGGATACTGTAAGGATTCTTTTCCGTCTAGTGGATGGAAAGTTGTGGATGGAAAGCTCCAGGTAATAGGCTCAGGCAAAGGCGAAGCCGGTCATGGTGGAGATATCATCACTAAAAACAAGTACGAGAATTTTGAATTTTCTGTGGAATGGAAAGTTGAAGAAGGTGGTAACAGTGGAATATTCTATCTTGCCCAGGAAAAATGTGGCGAAGATGGACAACCCATCTGGAAATCTGCTCCTGAGATGCAAATTTTAGACAATGACAAACATCCGGATGCCAAACTTGGTGAAAACGGAAACCGCCAGGCTGGTGCTCTTTATGACCTGATACCTGCCGAACCCCAAACTTTTAAAGGAGCAAATAAATGGAATAAAGCAAAAGTCATGGTTTACCAGGGAACCGTCGTTCATTACCTGAATGGTGAAAAAGTTTTAGAATACCACCTTTGGACTGATGACTGGAAAGAAATGGTTAAAGACAGTAAATTTAAAAAATACGATGACTTTTTAAATCCTGCCAAAGAAGGACATATCGGATTGCAGGATCATGGAAACAATGTATGGTTCCGCAATATCAAGATCAAAGAACTATAAATTATATGCATGCAATATTTTCAAGGCTGTCAGAAAGATCTGACAGCCTTTTTTTATTGGTTCTCCCACTAATTTAATGAAAGTTTGCAATTTGTTTATATGTAGGTAAAATATGGTTTAAGATAAAAAGCATATCAATTTCACGACATGATGAATTGTTTTAATATTTTCATAAGTTATTGATTCACAACACTAGGATCAGGAGTTCTGAAGTTAGACATCATTTGATCCATTTTCCTTATATTTGTTATAGATTTGTTTCCTGTCATTTCCCTAAAAAACTCACAAATTAAAAATCTTTATAAGAACTTGCCGGAGACTGATTTTAAATGATTTATAAATTACAACTCAATATATCTAAGTAAGTGCTATTCCGCTTTACTCATATTGCTCAACTTAGGTAAAACATTGAAGAAAATTCAATAAAGTCCTTTTTTTTATTATTAGCTGGGAAATTAACAATTCTTTATTATTTTGACTTATGAATAATCTGACATCAAGATGAAAATACATTTTCTTTTACATATTCTGCTTTTCCTTTTGCTCTTTACCCCTCTCCATGGACAGGATACTTACCATATACAACTTGACCTTAAAAATGCCAGCGAAGACCAGATCAATGTGACCATCAACCTGCCTGAAATGGATACAAACCAATATATCTTCCAGTTACCAAGGGTTATGCCTGGTTCCTATTCATACAAAAACTTTGGCCGTTTCATCGATCGGTTTAAAGCTTATGACAGTAATGGCAAGAAACTAAGGACAAAATATAACAAAGAATTAAACCAGTACATCTTTAAAAAAGAAATAGCTCCTCATCAAATTCAGTATCAGGTTGAAGATACATGGGATCATTCTGACGAAGATCTTTTTATTTTTCAGCCTGGCGGGCTTTTTTTTCGTCCCGGAGAAGTATTTATGTTAAATGCAGTGGGCTTTTCTGGTTACTTCAGAGGATATAAAGATATTCCTTATAAGCTAAGTATCCTCCGGCCAGATTCTTTATATGGCGCTACAGCGCTAAAGGTTATTGAAAGAGGAAAAGACAGGGATGTATTTAAAGCTGGCCATTTTTCTCAATTGGTGGATCGTCCTATCATGTATGCCCAACCAGACACCATAAGCTTCAAACATAAAAACACACGCTTTCTGATACATGTCTACTCACACAACAAAAAACATACAGCCAATCAGATTTCCAAACTAATCAAACCTGTCATTACCCAGGCAATGAGCAACTTCTTCCCATCATTTCCCATGAAAGAATATCATTTTATATTCTACCTGTCCGGCTACCAGGAAAAAGAACTCATAGAAAATGGCAGCTACGGAGCCCTTGAGCACCGTACCTCTTCGGTTTATTTTCTGCCTGAAATATTAAATAAACGTTTTTTTAAACGCATGCTCCATCACATTACCGCACATGAATTTTTGCACACCATTATGCCATTGAATTTGCGCAGCCATGAAATTCATCATTTCGATTATGGACATCCGGATATGTCAAAACATTTATGGTTTTATGAGGGTGTGGTGGAATATTACTCTAATCTTCTGCTATTTAGAGAAGGACTTATTAGCGAAAAAGAATTACAGAAGAATGTTTCTAAGATGATTGCTCAAACAGAAAAATATCCCCGTACATCATTTACCAAAATGAGCAAGCATATTCTGACAGAAGAATACAACAACATGTACCTCAATGTCTATTACAAAGGCGCCCTGTTAGCCTTGTGTCTGGATATAGAAATCCGCACCCAAACGAATAATCAAGAAAGTTTAGAGAAAATCGTATTCAAACTTTTTGAAAAATACAAAGACAGTTCATTTCATGATGATTCCCTGATAAAGGAGATCGTTGAATTAACCAGTCCCGGGGTCGCATCATTTTTTAACCGGTATATTTCCGGTAACGATTCAATCCCTTACGGCACTTTTCTCAACCAGCTGGGCTGGGATTACTTCCCAACATATGAAGACAGCCTACCCTCTTTTGGCAACATAGATATGGAATACAATCACAAAGAGCAACAACTGTATGTCTCAAGCGCCAATGAAGATAATTTTTTTGGTTTCCGGGACGATGATATTATTTACATGATCAATGACACGCTGGTTACAGAGGAGAATTATCCAGACATGGCAGCATTACTCGAATACCCTGCAGACACAAGCATCATTACAGTAGATTTTGAGAGTGGGACAAGAGCTATCAGGCAAATCAAACAACCATCAATCGTTCCTAAAACACGCCCCTATCATATTACCACCCAGCAAGAAATAAGCAGCTTGCAAGATACATTGCGCCATGCCATTTTTTACAACACCACAAATTCATTAAAAAACGCCAAGCCATGACCAAAAAAAATAACACAAAGACCAGTAAAAAGATCAAGAAAAAATTTTATCTCAAAGAGTTAGAGAAATTACAAATAGAATTAGTCCATCTTCAGGAATGGGTTAAGCATGAAGGGTTACAAGTAGTTGTTCTTTTTGAGGGACGCGATGCAGCTGGTAAAGGAGGCGTTATTAAACGAATTACCCAGAAATTGAACCCGCGTATCTGCAATGTGGTTGCATTAGGCACGCCTACTGAAAAAGAAAAGACACAATGGTATTTTCAACGTTATGTCAACCATTTACCACCAGCAGGACAAATGGTCCTTTTTGACCGTAGCTGGTATAATCGGGCGGGCGTTGAACGGGTAATGGGATTTTGCACAGAAGATGAATACCAGGAATTTTTACACGCATGTCCTCAATTTGAACGAATGTTAATCCGTTCCGGCATTATACTGATCAAATATTGGTTCTCGGTCAGTGACGAAGAGCAGGAGAAAAGATTTAAAGACCGGATTAATGATCCTACTAAAAGATGGAAAATCAGTTCTATGGATCTTGCCTCACGAACCAAATGGGAAGAATATTCGATCGCCAAAGACAACATGTTTGAACATACAGATATTGATGAAGCTCCCTGGTATGTTGTTGAAGCAGACAATAAAAAGCGAGCTCGCCTGAACTGTATTGCACATCTGCTTGACCAAATACCTTATCAAGAAATTCCACAAGAGAAAATAGAGCTGCCTCCTATCAAAAAAAATATTCAATATAACCGCCCACCGAAGAAAAACTATAATTATGTACCTATGATTTATTAATAATGATTATACATTTTAAATCAAGGCACAAATATTTCTCAACATCAGATTTATCAACCGTCAGAGACAGGAGGATTCGAATCGATAATAAAACAATAAAAAATATGCCGGACGCTATAGATAAGTTTTTTATATCATCCATAAACTTCCGGAAATAATTAATCAAAAGCCTACATATCTACTTTCATTATTTTATATCTAAACAGTCATCCTAAATGATTAATTTTACATCATGTATCTGGAAAAATTAAAATTAGTCAACTTTAAAAATTACAGTGAAGAAACGCTAAGCTTCTCCAGGCATATCAATTGCTTTTTTGGAAATAATGGTGTCGGTAAAACCAATATTCTTGATGCCATTTATTACCTGTCCCTCTGCAAAAGTTACTTTAATAATATTGACCATTATAACATACGTCACGAAGAAGATTTCTTTTTTCTGGAAGGAATTTATGAACGCAAAGACGAAAAAGAAGAAATCTATTGTGGCGTTGTCCGGAACAAAAAGAAATCCTTTAAACGAAATCAAAAAGAATATCCGCGTTTGGCTGATCATATAGGTTTTTTACCAGCCGTAATGATCTCTCCCAATGATAGCGGACTTATTACAGAAGGCAGCGAAGAGAGACGAAAATTCATAAATAATGTTATTTCGCAATTTGACCATGAATACCTGAATAGTCTGATCCGGTACAATAAAGCGCTGCAACAAAGGAATAAATTATTAAAAGATTTTGCCCGCCAGGGTATTTTCCAGAAAGACATGCTGGAAATATATGATGATCAGCTGGTGCAGCATGGACAATATATTTACGATAAAAGAATCGATTTTACCGAAAAGTTGACCCCCATGTTTAATCAGTATTATCAGGAAATATCGGGAAATGAAGAAAAAGTAGCACTTATTTATGAAAGTCCCCTTCAAAAAGAACCGTTAGATCAATTATTAACACAAACATTGGAAAAAGACCGTTTACTGCAGTACACTACCACAGGTATCCATAAAGACGACCTTTGCATGTCCCTCGAAGGGCGCCCTATTAAAAGATCCGGGTCACAGGGACAACAAAAGAGTTTCCTTGTTGCACTTAAATTTGCCAAATCAGAGTTCATTCAATCCATTACTGGATTAAAGCCCATTTTGCTTCTTGATGATATTTTTGATAAATTCGATCATAAAAGAGTCCAGCAAATACTAAAGATCGTATCGGATGATCATTTCGGACAAATATTTATCACAGACACCAACAAAGACCGGCTTGATTATATTTTATCGGAATTATCTTTCGAACATAAAATATTCAATGTCCACAATAACACCATTCATTCCTTAGAAAAATAAATAATGCGAAGAAGTGACACACAAGACATAGAATCAGTCATAAAGGCTTATCTGAAAGAAATGAAATTTGACCACAAGATCAAAGAAATAAAAGCAGTGCGTTTGTGGTATGAATTAACAGGAAAAGCAGTATCCAGCCGAACAAAGAATGCATATATAAAAGACAAAAAATTATTTGTAGAATTAAATTCGTCCGTGGCCCGGCAAGAGCTCCAGATGATCAAAGATCAAATATGCACCAGAATCAATGAAGAAATGAAAGAACAAGTTATAAAAGATATTGTGCTGCGTTGATTCAAAAAATTTTATCCATCATGTTGCATATACTTTGTAACAAACTATGCCAAATAACATTCACTAATTTGGCATACAATTAAAAGCAAAGCGTTTTTAACAAATACCTGCTCTAAAAAAAACTAATACTGATAAAAACGCTCCATTTCAGAGAAAAAGAAATTACTCTCCCTTCTGGCGCTTTCAATAGAATCGGATCCATGGACCGCATTGTGTCCCATATCCCTGGCATAAATACGCCTAATGGTCCCTTCAGCAGCCTTATTCGGGTCAGTATGCCCTATTAACCGTCGGTAATCGACCACAGCATTATCTTTTTGCAGAATGATAGCAACCACCGGGCCGGAACACATAAATGAGATCAATTCATGAAAGAAATGTTTTTCTGCATGCTCCTGGTAAAAAGCCTCAGCTGTTTCCCGTCTCAGGCGAAGGAATTTCATGGAAACAATTCTGAACCCGGCATCGTTGATCATTGTTAGTATGGGACCAATATGCTCATGATTAACTGCCCCAGGTTTAATAAGCGTAAAAGTAATATCCGTTCTAATTTTTTCTTCCATAATATTAAAAATATTATCAATGATTCTATAACTTTCGAAAGTATGCTTTAAGTCTTTTGGGGAAAGGCATAAAATTTGTTGAAATGCACATTTTCTTTTCTATATTTGAACATTCATCAATAGCGTTACAAAACAGTGGAAAAAAACACATTAAAATTAATCAATAATCTTAAGCAAACGATTAAAGAACATGATAAAATCGTATTGATATCACATTTCAATCCTGATGGGGACGCAATTGGATCAGCTCTTGGTTTTTATCATTATTTAAAAAAGAAAGGTAAAAACGCTCAAATAATTATCCCAAACAAAATAGCCCAATTTCTTCAATGGATGCCCGGCTTAGAAGAAATAATCATCTATTCAAAATCCAGAAATAAGGCTAACCAAGCCATAGAAAATTCGACCATGACGATCCATCTGGACTTCAATATGCCTGATCGCATGGGAGAGGCCGAAAAAAAAATGATGAGTCACCACTCATACAAAATATTGATAGATCATCATCCCCACCCCTCTCCCGTTTTTGACCTTCAATTTAGTGATATCACCGTAAGTTCGACCTCTGAACTTGTTTATCATCTGATCAAGGGGATGAACGAACAACATCTGGTCGACCAACAAATTGCTTCCTGCCTTTTTACAGGCATAATGACCGACACAGGAAGTTTTATACATAACTCATCATCACCGGAAACTTTCCATGTCGTATCAGCGTTGCTGGAAACAGGCATAAATAAAAACCATATATATCACCAGGTTTATGATAATTATTCGCTTGGGCGGGTGCAGCTTTTAGGCCTTGCTTTAAAGGAAAGACTTGTCTATTTAGAAGAATATAATACCGCCTATATCTACCTGACGCAAAAAGATTTAAAAAAACACAATTACCAGATGGGTGATACAGAGGGATTTGTTAATTACCCGCTCCAGATCAAAGGCCTCCGTTTTTGCGGGCTTTTCATTGAACAAAAAGATTACGTCAAGCTATCTTTCCGTTCAAAAGGCCAGTTCCCTGCTAATGCTTTTGCAGATAAGCATTTTAAAGGCGGGGGACATCTCAATGCCGCGGGAGGAGAATCAAGACTCTCCATCCAGGAAACCATCAAACATTTTGAAGAAGCATTACCCATTTACAAAGATCAGCTAACCAGGTAAAAGCCATTCGATATGATAGTCAGTAAAGTTAAGCAAATGATTAAGAGAATATCAGCACCGTTTTTCAGAAAAAACACATGCTTGTTCATCTCAATGAATCTATTCTTGATATTCTTTTTTGGAGGTTTTTTACTATCTTGTAATACAAATGAGCAACAAGAAAAGAAAAAGGTCCGAATGCCTTCTGGAGAAGAAATGATGAAGATTAACCAACATCTTGTCGATGAAGACGAATTGGTTATTCAACGTTATATTGACCGTCGAAATTGGGAAATGAAAAAAAAAGAATCAGGATTATATTACATGATCTACAAAAATGGAGAAGGACCTTCTGTTCAAAAAGATGATTTGGTAACAATCAGATTCCAGGTTGAGTTGCTTGACGGAACCATTTGCTACCATTCCCGGGAAGAAGGGCCTCTAACCTTTAAGGTTGGCCATGGGGGAGTTGAAACAGGACTTGAAGAAGGGATACAGCTGCTTCAGGAAGGAGATAAAGCAAGATTCATTATGCCTCCACATCTGGCACACGGTTTAATAGGTGATGAAAAAAACATCCCCGGACGCTCAACCATCATTTATGACCTTGAAGTTGTTGAAGTAAATAAATCAAAATAATAATGACTAAAACAACAGTCGGCATATTTATATTTTTCATGGTTTTATTCCATGCTTGTAACTGGTTTGATTCATCCCCTCCCGGCTACTCTAAAAACAAGCACGGGGTTTATTATAAACTTTTGAAAATTGGCGAGGAATCAACCAAACCAGAAATTGGAGACATGATCACCGCAAAACTTAAATATTACACCACCGATGATTCTCTCTTTTTTGAAGGCACCCGAAAGTTTCGGCTTAACAAACCAGCATACCCGGGGTCCATTGATGACTGTTTTAAACAATTATCCAAAGGAGACAAAGCAAGATTCATTATTGATGGACACCGTTTTTTTGAAGAAACCCTTCAAAGTAGTGTTCCTGATTTTTTGATAGATAAACAAAATATGATTGCAGAAATAGAGATGCTGTCCATTCAATCAGCCGAATCTTATCATCAGGAAAAAGAAGCTTTTCTAAAATGGATCAATGATTTTGGCGAATATGAAAAAACCTTACTTAAACAATATATTGAGAAACAAGAAATTAATGTTGAACCATCTGCCTCAGGCCTTTATCACATTGTTATACGGGAAGGTAAAGGGAATAAAGTCACTAAAGGAGATACGATCATTTTTCATTATGAAGGACGTTTTCTGAATGGGAAATTTTTCGACTCATCCCACCAGCGAAATGAACCGTTCGGTTTCGTGTATGGCCAGGAATGGCAGGTAATACCGGGGTTAGAAGAGGGTTTAGGACAAATGCGGGAAGGTGAAAAAGCCATTTTCATTATTCCATCAGAGCTGGCATTTGGTGCAACAGGATCCTCAACCAGTATTATACCTCCCTATACATCACTTATTTTCGAGGTCGAATTACTGGAAGTAAAGTAAGATTAGAGGCATAAAATTTATTTTCTGAAGTGTTCTATCACAGCAACCTGAAAAATGATCAGATATCTTTGATAGATAAACCAATTCGTCCCCTTGCCTGATCCACTTCCATAACCCTGACTTTTACATGTTGATGAAGCGAAAGGACATTGGCCGGATTAGCGACGTATTCATTCGCCAGGCGTGATATATGAACAAGGCCATTTTGTTTAATACCAATATCAACAAAAGCGCCAAAATTGGTTATATTGGTTACAATACCAGGCAACACCATACCTGTTTTAAGGTCTTCGATACTTCTAACCGACTGGTCAAATTCAAACACCTTAACATGCTGTCGCGGATCACGTCCCGGCTTAGCCAGCTCAGTCATGATATCATTTAAAGTAGGTAGACCAACTTTTCCGGAGACATAATTATTCAAATCAACCTTTTCCCTAAGCTCCGGTTTATTTATAAGATCTGTGATTTGACAATTCAAGTCAGCTGCCATTTGCCGGACAATCTCATAACTTTCCGGGTGCACAGCAGAATTATCTAATGGATTTGATGCATTTTCGATTCTGAGAAATCCCGCAGCCTGCTCAAAAGCTTTTTCACCCAAACGAGGCACTTCTTTCAGTTGCTGGCGGGAGTTAAAACCATTGATCTTTTTACGATGCAGAATAATTTGTTCAGCCAGCGCAGCACCAATCCCTGAAACGTAATGAAGAATATACTTACTTGCCGTATTAAGATTGACCCCTACGGCATTAACACAGCTTTCGACCGTTGTATCCAGGCTTGTTTTTAATTTATTCTGATCCACATCATATTGATACTGGCCAACACCAATGCTTTTAGGATCTATTTTGACCAATTCAGCCAGGGGATCCATGAGTCGGCGCCCAATAGAAACAGCCCCCCTGACGGTGACATCATAATCGGGAAACTCCTCCCTGGCCACAGAAGAAGCAGAATATATTGAGGCACCCGCTTCGCTAACAACAAAAACCATAAGCTCCCGGTCAAATTTAACATTCTTCACAAAAGCCTCCGTTTCTCTACTGGCAGTACCATTACCAATAGCCACAGCCTCAATATTAAACATATTCACCAAAGAAGCCAGTTTTTTAGAAGCCTTGCTTTTTTCCCGCTGAGGAGGATGCGGATAGATGGTTTCATTATGCCTCAGATTACCATACTGATCCAGGCACACCACTTTACAACCGGTCTTATAGCCGGGATCGATCGCCATAACCGGCTTAGGACCTAAAGGAGCGGCCATCAGCAATTGTCTCATGTTATTGGCAAAAACCTTGATGGCCTCTTCGTCCGCTTTTTCCTTAGCCAGTGCCTTAAACTCGTTTTCCATAGATGGTTGCAGAAGACGTTTATAAGCATCTCTAACAGCTTTGCTTACCAGCTCAGTAACATCAAAATCCCCTTTCAAAAAAAGATGATCAAGCGCTTCTATAACTTTCTCTGCCTCCGGCTCAATAGTAAGTTTTAACACGCCCTCGTGCTCACCTCTTCTCATAGCAAGAACCCGGTGTGAGGGAGCTTTTTTCAGCAACTCGTGCCAATTGAAATAATCCTGGTATTTTTCGCCTTCCTCTTTTTTTCCTTTTACCACCCGGGAAAAGAGAACAGCCTCTCTTTCGAAATGCCTTCTTACAATATTCCTTGCTCGTTTATTTTCATTAATCCATTCAGCAATAATATCCAAAGCCCCATTAATGGCCTCTTCGACAACTGGCACCTCCTCATTAAGAAATTCCTCTGCCCTTTTGGGAACATTCAATTCCTTTTGTTTCATGATGATCTTTGCCAATGGTTCCAGCCCTTTATCCCTGGCTTTTGTTGCCCTTGTTTTACGCTTTGGCTTAAAAGGCAGGTATAAATCCTCCAGATCCGCCATTGTTGGGCATTCCCGGATCAATTTCTCGAGTTCTGAAGTCAGGCAATCCTGCTCGCGTATGCTTTTAAGCACCGCTTCTTTCCTTTTCTGTAACTCCTTATACTGATCCCATGCATCGCGGATATCGGCAACCATCACCTCATCAAGGCTTCCCGTTTGTTCTTTACGGTAACGGCTGATAAAAGGAATAGTAGCCCCTTCATCTAAAAGACTAATGGTCTTCTCTACCTGGGCCTCTGTGATATTTAGCTGCCCGGCAATTTGAGTATTAATATGCATCTGTTTATATTTTTTGATGTTTGGGATTTTTGGGGAACCAACCTTTTCTGACACGTTCTTCTTGTTCGATGATTTCACCTATCCCCCAAAGAAAAGCAAAACCAAAGACAGCAAATATTGCTGACAAAAGTACCGATGCCAAAAGTAAAGCGGCCACGATCGATACAACACCAATCATCAGGAAAACAATCCAAAAACTTTTAGTGAAAAAATATTCAGCTTTAATACAAGCATAACGAGAAAATGCAATAATGGCAAAAGTAGCTGCACCAACAATAATACCGTCCGGGTTCAACATATAAGCGCTTTATTTTAAAGTATAAATAAACTTTCTTCTTTTTTCCTCACTGAAAAGCGGGATTATATCTAAGTAAAGCGATTTTTCACTTCGTTTAAATCGCTCAACTTAGGTTCTATAAACTTCTTATCTGTCAAAGTAAAATTAATTTGGTTTTTTAAAGTCTACACTACAATATTAGGATTCTTTGGATATCATTTGTTCGGACAGTTGTGATTAATAATATTCATTTTTTCTTTTGGGATTCATTTTAGCACGTCCCCACAAGACCCTTTTATGTTGCTGTACTACCTCATGGGCGCTCCAAAGAAAAGAAAAACCAATGACTCCCAGGGCAATGGATATAAAAGTATTTTGAGGGAACAAGGAAAGTCCGGCAATAACAATACCCAGTAAAAGAAATAGCCAGGCAATCTTTTTACCAAAAAAATATTCAGCTTTAATAACCAACGGATGACATACACCAATGGCTAAAAAAGCAAGCAATCCCACAAGCACCCCCTGCCAATTAAGCATCTCCAACATAACCCAATCATTTAAAATCAAAAGTAAAAACCCAGTACACCGCCCCAAACTAACTCATCTGCACGCTTTATATAAAAAATCCCCCTCACCACCATACCACTATACCATCATACTATCATACTATCATACTATCATACCATAATACCATCATACCCTACTTAAAACGATCGCGGTAAGCCCAAAGGCCCAGGCCAGGATTAGAAATAAAATAAATTTCTTCGCCATCCACTTCATTCCATCCATCTTTCAATTGATCCGGATTATATTTTTGCATCATCTTATCGAGCTCCCCATAATTAAAATTAACCGATTCGATCTCTTCTTTAGAGACATTCGGCCCCGGACAATAAGTAACATTAAAACGTCCTTCTGACGAACCATGGATCAAATGAGCAGCAGCCCCCAGATTATTCCAGAGATCATTATTATTTTCGACCAATTCAAGCACCTTAGGTGTTCCCACATAACCATATTTCCGGATCAGTTTATCAATAGCTTCATCTTCGCCAAACTCCTTAAGCGCGGGCGCCAGGACAATCAACTCCCCCTGATCGGCGATAGCCATCCGTGTTCTGTAAATACTTTTATTCCCTAACCAGGTACTTTTATATTCTTCGGGATCAAGAAAAACGACCATTTTATGGGGTTCACGATCCAACATGGTAAAATTAACTTCCAGTGAAAGATCAGCCGCCCTTTTAAAACACTCATAATCATCACCAATAAAAAGCCCGCGCATCACCAATTCGCCCTCCTGGTTTTTTCCCATGACAGTCTGCACATAAACAATAGGCAGTTCATTAGTAAAATGATCAGAAGCATAATTAAGCACCTTTCTAACAGGCGTATCTGCGCGTCCCATCATGCGTTCCATTCCATAAGCCGCACCAATAAAATGACTCTTATTAATCCCTTCGCTACCACCCGTTCCGACAAATATATTTTTATTATAATTAGCCATACCCACGACTTCATGAGGAACAACCTGTCCAATAGATAATATCAGGTCATAACCTCCATCCACTAACAAACGATTAACCTGTGCAGGCCATTTATATTCAACACGCCCTTCGGATACTTTGCTGACAAATTCACCCGGCACCTCACCAACAGTAACCACTTCATGCCGCCAATCGTGTACCCTGAATTTATTTTTATCTATTGCTCCATACATTCTGTCAATGCTTTCATCATTCATAGGAGCATGCGTACCTAAAGCAGGGAGAATATCGGTTAGCATATCCCCATAATACTCATCAATAAACTCAGTGATGCGCCCTGCATAAGAGTGAAAACGGGTGAAATCAGGCGGTATAGCCAGAACTTTATCTTTTACCCCCATTTCGCCAAGAGCAGTAAATATGGCTTCTTTAATATCTTTATCAGACAATTGATCAGTCTGAGATCCTCTTTCGTAATATAACATGATAAATAAATTGATTTCCTGCAAATTTAATAAATATACGGCCAAAAGCAAGGAGTAAGGAGTGAGTAAGGTAAAAGTGTATATGGGTATATGGGTATATGGGTATATGGGCAA
>CAZSGN010000044.1:0-14572 GCA_964606415.1 uncultured Bacteroidales bacterium | reverse complement strand
GGGCATGCTCAACTTCGCACAGGAAATCTACTCATCTGTGATGAGCCCTGTATGGCAATTTGTTAAATAAAAAGATGGAAGAGATGGAAAAGATAGAAACCAAGACCCAAACAGACAAGTTATATACTGCCACACGTAACGCCTGCAAAATGTGCACCCCTTTGGGAGCCAGTATAGCTTTTAAAGGGATCAACAAATGCATACCACTGGTTCATGGATCACAAGGTTGTTCAACCTACATCAGGAGATACATGATCAGTCATTACAAAGAACCTGTTGACATTGCTTCGACTAATTTTTCTGAGGAGGCAGCTATTTTTGGCGGAGAACGAAATATGGAAACAGCCCTGAATAATGTCATCGACCAATATCAGCCCGAGGTGATAGCTATTGCCAGCACATGCCTGAGCGAAACCATTGGTGATGATTTGCACAAAATGTTGACCGCATATAAAAATAAACATCAGGATAAAAAACTTCCTGTATTATTCTTTGCTTCTACTGCCAGTTACCGGGGGACGCACATGGACGGTTTTCATCTGGCTACACTTGAGATGATTAGAAACCTGGCCAAAGAAAACAAAAGGGATGAGGCAATTAATATCCTCCCGGGGCTGGTTTCATCCCGCGATCTTCGAAACATCAAAGACTTGCTGGATGATTT
The DNA here is from genome assembly GCA_964606415.1 of uncultured Bacteroidales bacterium. Classification (GTDB taxonomy): domain Bacteria; phylum Bacteroidota; class Bacteroidia; order Bacteroidales; family JBBRXJ01; genus CAZSGN01. Next base: position 13,908 of record CAZSGN010000044.1, on the reverse strand, counting down.
TGGCCTTAGCTACCACATGGTTCCTGATTATTCCGAAACCCTGGATAATACCACATGGAACGAATACAAAAAACTACCCGACGGTGGAATAACAGCAGAAGAACTGGCTTTAACAGGTTCGGCTTCTGCTTCTGTGGAATTCGGAAGAATACTTCGCCAAACACCGGCCTTATCCGCCGGACAGTTCCTGGAAAAAAAGTTTTTTATTCCGAACAAAAGCTGTGGATTACCTATTGGGATCAAAGAAACCGATAAATTAATAAATATTCTAAAAAACATATCAGGAAAAGAATTGCCGGAAAAATACAGGAAAGAACGCGGAAGACTTGTTGACGCCTACATAGACGGGCACAAATACCTTTTTGGCAAGCAGGCCGTGGTTTACGGGGAGGAAGATTTTGTGGTTGGCATGGTCTCTTTCCTGAAAGAAATAGGGATAGCCCCTGTTCTTTGTGCCAGTGGCGGGAAAAGTGGTTTGTTAAGAAAGACCATCAACGAAGAGATTAAGGATGCCGAAACAGTTAAAGTCATGGAAAATGCTGATTTCGAAGATATTGCAGAAAAATGCCGACAATTAAAGCCAGATATCCTGATCGGAAATAGCAAAGGTTATTATATCAGCCGGGAACTTAACATCCCCCTGGTCCGTGTAGGCTTTCCCATTCACGATCGCCTGGGCGGGCAACGCATCGCTCATCTGCTTTACGAAGGAACTCAGGAACTTTTTGACAAAATAGCCAATGCGCTAATCGAATACAAACAGGATAATTCCCCGATTGGCTACAAATACATGTAGAAAAAGACTAAAAAGATTGATTATGAAAACAACAGACTTACATCCATGTTTTGACACCAAAGCCAAAATGAAATACGCACGTGTTCATTTACCCGTTGCACCAAAATGCAACGTACAATGCAACTATTGCAACAGGAAATATGACTGCGTGAATGAAAGCAGACCAGGCATAACCAGCGCCGTATTATCGCCTCAACAAGCACTCAATTACATTAAGAAAATCACTACTAAAATACCAAATATTAGCACCATTGGAATAGCAGGACCAGGTGATGCCTTCGCAGAACCAGAAAAAACTTTGGAAACACTATCACTTATCAAAAAAGAATTTCCTGATAAAATATTTTGCCTGTCAACAAATGGGCTGGAAATTGCAAATTATATAGATAAACTCAAAACCCTTGATGTTACGCACGTTACACTGACCATAAACAGTCTCCGCGAGTCAACTCTTGTAAAAATATATACATGGGCCCGGTACAAAAAACACCTATACCGGGGTGCCAGGGCCGCAGAAATTATTCATGAAAGACAGATGCAAGCCCTGAATGCTTTAAAAGAAGCAAATATTACCGTAAAAGTAAATACCATTATCATACCAGGAATCAATGACCAGGAAGTAGAAGAAATTGCCATCCGGGCATCCCAATCAGGAGCAGCAACCATGAATTGCATTCCTCTGATACCAGCCGAAGGAAGTGCCATGGAAAACCAGGCCAAACCCGACCATAGCATGATGAACCAGATCAAGAAAAAAATCTCTGCCCATATTCAACCCATGACGCACTGTGCCAGATGTCGTTCAGATGCAGCAGGGATGCTGGGCCAGGATAGCGAAGATGCCATGAAATTAATCCAGGAATGCACCGCTCTTCCTGTGGCATCATCTAAAGAAAAGCCTTATGTAGCAGTGGCTTCATTTGAAGGTTTACTTATCAACCGCCATTTGGGTGAAGCAGAAGAGTTTTTCATCTATAAAGAGACAAAAAATGGTTACAAGATGTTAGAGAGAAGAACTGCACCAGCTAAAGGAGAGGGAGATTTAAGGTGGATCAACCTCTCTAAAAGCCTTTATGACTGCGCATATATTCTTGTAAACGGTGTTGGCGCTAAACCCCTTGAGGTGCTTCAGAGAACCGGTATAGCTGTAGTCGAAATGTCCGGTTTAATCCAGGACGGGCTTGACGCTGTTTATAAAGGGGGAAAACTTAAAGCAGTAATCAAAACAACTCAAACCAAATGCGGATCCGAATGCTCAGGAAACGGCATGGGATGCGGTTAATTATTCATTCATCAACATCAAATATTAAAATTATGAAGGCAGCAATTTGCACTACCACAGGCGAGAAAGTAGATCTCCATTTCGGAAAAACATCCACTTTCTACATTTACGAAATCCATGGCCCAAAGAAAGAACTCATGGAAAAAAGGACTACCGGGGAAGCCTATTGCCCGGGAGAAGTAAAGACAGAAGATAAAGACCATGTTTATGATCAGGATAAGTTACAATCCATTTATGAATTACTGATAGACTGTGACGCCCTATACACGGTTTCTATAGGAGACACCCCCGGGCGTAAACTAAAAGCTATGGGTATAGACGTCCGGCTCTGCCACTGTCCACTGGACCTAATACCTACCTGCAACGGAAATTGCAATCCTGCTTAACATTTATAGTCATCTTTAAAAACATAAAATCATGAAAAAACCAGATTATCACATTTTAATGTGCAACTCTTACCGGGTTGCAGGCGAAGCACAAGGAGCATGTAACAAAAAAAACGCGGCAAGCTTATTGCAGTATATTGCTGAAGAATGCCAGGACAGAGGATTAGACGCAACAATATCTAGTACAGCCTGCCTGAATGTTTGCACTCAGGGCCCTATCATGGTTATCCATCCAAACAATTTTTGGTTTGGAGGGGTGGAAAGTGAAGAGGATGTAGATACTATTCTTGATGCACTCGAAGAAGGAGAAGCTGCAAGCAGCTATTTAATTTCCGACTAAAAGCATTGATCATGGCCCCATATTATCCTTACATAATAGATACAACCCTGCGTGATGGCGAACAAGCACCTGGAGTGATTTTTTCGGGCAAAGAAAAACTAAAAATAGCTCAAATGCTTGACGAGCTGGGCATTGATGAACTAGAAGCAGGAACTCCTGCCATTAGTCCAGAAGATGAACAGATGATTCGCATCATCAACAATCAGGGCTTCCGTTTTAAAACAAGTAGCTGGTGCCGTGCTAAAGAAGAGGATATTAAATGTGCCATTAAAACACAAAGCAAGCGCCTTAATATATCTTTTCCGGTTTCAAAGATGCACCTGAAAGCTGCGAACAAGGATTGGTCCTGGGTAATGAAAACATTACCCGGGATCATCCATTGGTCTCTTTCTTTTTTTGAGGGAGTTACTATCGGAGCACAAGATGCTTCAAGATGCCTACCCGGTTACTTGAGTGAATTTATTGCTACTGCCATAGAGGCAGGAGCAGACCGGGTCAGAATAGCTGATACAGTTGGATGCCAAACAACAGAAGAAACAAGCAATCTCATTAAAAAACTCTCGGCCCAACATCCACATATAGCATTAGAATTCCATGGCCACAACGATCTTGGGATGGCAACAGCAAACACTTACGCGGCTATTTCAAAAGGAGCGCATGCTGTTAGCGCTACAATTAACGGATTGGGCGAAAGAGCTGGCAATGCTGCCATGGAAGAGATAATTATGATCCTGGACAGGAAAAAAATGCTAAACCCAAAAATAAATACCAAAATGCTCTACCCTCTTAGTCAATACGTAGTAAAAGCATCAGGTAAAAAAATCGCTCCCAATAAACCTATTACAGGTGATGATGTATATCGTCATGAGTCAGGGATACATGTGGCAGGAATTAGTCACAGCAGAGAATGTTACCAGATAATCCCGGCTCATTCGGTCGGTAAACAAGAAGAGGAATTTATTTTTGGCAAACATTCAGGAAAAAAGGGGCTGTCAGAACTACTAGAAAAAAGAGGGCGGAATATTAAAGATAATAACCTGCCAAAATTGCTCAACATGATCAAAAAACTGTCCAATAAGCAAAAAGGCCCCATACCTCCTGAGCAAATTCTTGCTTTATACGATAAATATTTCTGTCATAAAAACACATTAAATGTCTAAAAAATATTGCATTGATTGATGTGCAAACATTTAATAAAAATATGTTGAAATGAAACATTTAAGTCAAATAAAAATATTAAGCATAATAATATTATTTTTAATAGGATGCACCAAAACACCCAAAGACCCAATAAAGCTATTTGCTGCAGCAGGTACCCGTTGCGCAACAGAAGAAATTACAGCAGCTTTTGAAAAAGAAAACAGGCAAGCTGTAAGCATAAATTTTGCTTCTTCAGGAACACTGGCCAGACAGATTGCCAGCGGAGCTAAAGCTGACATCTTTATTTCTGCCAATAAGCAATGGATGGTTTTTCTCAAGAACAAAGGCCTCTTACAAGATCATGAGATAAAAAAAATGGCCTCCAATAAAATAGTGATCATTAGTTCGCGAGAGATACAAGCTCCTTCCTTACCGTTAAATCAGGAAAAAGTTGTTTTTCCTGATAATCTGAAAATGGCCATAGGAGACCCAAATCATGTTCCTGCCGGAAAATACGCCAAAGCTTTTTTAAAAGAGGTCGGTTGGTGGCCCATATTGCAAAATAGACTGATTCGTGCCAGGGATGTGAGTTCTGTACTGAACTTTGTGGTTTCTAAAGAAGTGGATTATGGCATTGTATATTATTCTGAAACTAAAAAAAGTAACAACATTAAAATCGTTTATGAAATTCCACATAACCATTACCCTGAGATTTGTTTTTACATTACTGCTCTCAAAAACACACCGGGTAAAGCAGACCGTTTGATTCAATATATCCTGAGTCCCAAAGCACAACAAATATTACAAAACAAAGGATTTATCACGCCAGAAAATTAACAATAGACATGACAAGTGCAGAATTAAACATTATCTTTTTATCTTTAAAGGTAGCAGCCATCAGCACGCTGCTAACCTTGCCGCTTGCCGTCTTTTTTGCATGGGTAATGGCGAGAAAACAGTTTCCCGGCAAACCATTGCTGGAAAGCATGATCGCCATTCCTCTTGTTGCGCCACCAGTTGTTACCGGGTACCTTTTGCTATTAATTCTTGGACGCAACAGCCTACTTGGTAGTTTGATGTACAACCATATGGGGATATCACTATCTTTTAATTTTTCCTCCCTGGTTATTGCCGCTGTTGTCGTAGCCCTTCCATTATCGGTAAGAACCATCCGGTCAGCGTTTGAATTGATAAATCCTGATTATGAGCGGGCATCAAGAACCCTGGGAGCCTCTCCCCTAAGCACCTTTACACGGATATCCCTTCCTCTTGCTCTTCCGGGTATAATCAGTGGATCTGTACTGGCTTTTGCCCGCAGCCTCGGGGAATTTGGAGCGACCATCACCTTTGCCGGAAATATTAGTGGAGAAACCCAAACCATTCCACTAAAAATATATTCCAGCATGCAGGTTCCCGGAAATGAGAATGAAGTTACCCGGTTGGTCATTATTTCTATACTGATCTCTATGACAGCCATCATAATAGCAGAATATTTTTACAAAAAAAGAAAATATCTTATATCATGATTAGCCGGCCCTTCTATAGAAACAATCATTCCGAGGCAAGAGACCTTGATCAAAAAGGTTTTCATTTAATTCTCGATAATGTGGAGAAGAAAAAAGGTTCTCAGACATTTTTTTATAATTGCTTTATCAATTCACCCATAACGGGCATTTATGGACCATCGGGGTCAGGAAAGACAACCCTCATCAACTTATTAGCAGGAACGGAGAAACCTGACAAGGGACGCATCGTTTTTGGAAATCAAAAACTTTTTGATCATCAATCCGGGACATTTATAAAAGACTATAAACGCAATACAGGTCTTGTTTTCCAGTCTGGAAATCTATTTCCACACCTGACAGTAGAAAAAAATCTGCGTTATGGACAGCGATACAACCAAAAAAAAAATATTAAAATAAATTTCAACAAAGTCACTGAACTCCTTGACCTTTTACCATTGCGGAACAAAAAACCCAGGCAGTTATCAGGCGGTGAAAAACAAAAGGTAGCTATCGGCAGGGCTCTTTTAACCCAACCATCGCTTTTACTTCTTGATGAACCCTTCTCCAACCTGGACCATTCCCGGAAAAAACACATTATCTCTTACCTCCTTAAAGTCAATACATCCTTTAATATTCCCATGCTAATTATCAGTCATGACTTAAAGGATTTATTAATGTTAACAAATGAACTCCTTATTATTGAACAAGGCCATATCTCTCATCAGGGGGATTACTGGGCCCTTATCAAGAAAGATACCATTAACTGTTTACCCTCCACCAATGAATGCATTAATACCGCTGAACTTTACTATTCAGGAAAAACCACTGCTGGAGAACTTGCAATCCTCACCCCATATTGCAATAACAACATTCAATTTTATATTAACTCAAATCTTTTCCATAAAAAACTTAAGTTTGGTCAAAAAATCAAAATCGCCATACAACCAAAAGATATAGCACTAAGCCGCTTCCAAAACAAACAGATATCTATAAGAAATCAGGTAAAAGGCAGAATAAATAAAATTATCATGAATATAGCTTTTAACCTGATAGAAATTGATTGCGGCATCATATTAACTGCCGAGATAAGCAAAGAAGCAATTATTCATCTTGACATCCGGGAAGGCATGGAAATTTTTGTACTGATAAAAACCAAATCAATAGAGGTTATCCATCTTTTCGATCATGAAACAACCATTAAAGAAGAAAAGAACATAATAAAAATATGCTAATCCTGCTACCCCTCAATGAACTGCTATCCAGCAGAACCCTTATCTATTTTACATTGCATTAACAAACATAGATATCAAACACACACTTTTGGGGATAGTATCTTACCGACCAACCAATCAAATACTTATTTTTAACTCTCTATTTGATAAATTACCAGAATAAATAACAACGCTCTCGATTTTTAGCTATCTTGTCATCTCCGGTAAAAAAATAGATTGATTATGCATGAATTTTCCATTGCACAAAATATTGTAGACATTGCCGAGGAGTCGGCCAAAAAAGAAAATTGTAAAAATATTACAGCCATCTACCTGGATGTGGGGGAACTATCCGGCGTGGTCTTTGAAGCACTTGAGACAGCTATGAATTCAGCCATCAAAGGCAGTATGATGGAAAATGCCGAGGTGACCATCAACCGGATCCCTGGAGAAGCAAAATGTTTAGATTGCAAATACAAGTTTGCACTCCAGGATCACTTTGACCCCTGCCCTAAATGCGGAGCATTCAGACATGATATTCTTGCAGGCAGTGAACTGAAAGTCAAATCAATCGAGGCCGAATAAATCAATAGCAAAAAGTTTATTTTTGTCAGGATTAATTTGTATTTTCGAGGAGAGGAGTCAAAAGTAAGTAGCGTAAGAATAAAGAGTATAAAGAGAACAAGAAATCCGTCAGTGGACGGACAGGCAACGAACAAGGAAACAAAAAACAAACATTATGTGTAACACTTGCGGATGCAGCGATAATCATTTAGTTACCATTGGCCGTCCGGGCCACCATCATCACCATGAAGGACAGTCACATGCTCACGACCATCATGGACATGAACACCATCATGATCATGATCATCATCATCATAGCCATGACGATCGTCATTCAAAAACCATTGACATTGAGCAGGACGCTTTGTTGCAAAACAATTTAATGGCTGAACGGAACAGGGGATTTCTCGAGGCTAAGGGAATCTTTGGCCTGAACTTTGTTAGTTCACCCGGATCAGGTAAAACAACCCTCCTGGAAAAAACGATCAACGACCAAAAAAAACACTGGGATATCTGTGTCATTGAAGGTGATCAACAAACCATGAATGATGCCGACCGTATTGATGCCACAGGCGCACCTGTTGTGCAGGTCAATACCGGAAACGGATGCCACCTGGATGCGAATATGATACGCGATGCAATCCAGGAGTTGAATCCTGCTGAAAAAAGCCTGCTGATGATCGAGAATGTTGGCAACCTGGTCTGCCCTGCCCTTTTTGACCTTGGGGAAAGCAAACGGGTAGTGATCATCAGCGTTACCGAAGGTGATGATAAACCATTGAAATACCCAGGCATGTTTTCCTCTTCTGATCTTTGTATCATCAACAAAACAGACCTACTGCCATATGTGGATTTCGATGTAGAAAAAGTAAAAGAATATGCCCAAAGGGTTCAACCTGACATGGAGTTTATTGAAACCTCAGCCACCAAAGGTGAAGGATTATCGTTATGGTATGACTGGCTGAAACGAAACAGAAGTTAGGTGTTAGGAGCAGGAAGTCAGTAGCAGAATGATTTTATTCTATGCGTCATTAGATATCATACCCGGATATCAATAATAAGACAACAGTGATATAAAATGAATTGAATAAAAAACTCATTTATTCAACCTTAATAACTATATGCCCATTTTTTATTCCTATATTTGCAGTAGGATTAACAAAATAATAATCAACCCATATCGGATGAATACATTTTTTAGAAAAAAAACAAAAAAATCAGCCAATTTCATATATAAACCATATAACGAATGGTTATCAGATTTTAAAGAAAAAATAAAGAACCTTTTTCATGAACAGGACAACATTGACGATTTTTCAGTAAGCCGGGGTTTACCGGGAAACATGATGAACAAGATCCTTTCATTAAACCCGATGTCTGTCTTTATTCCAAAACACTATAACGGAAGAGGCGGTTCCATTAGCGAAGGAATTGATCTTGTTGCTGCAGCCTCATATGCAGCGCTACCATTAGGCCTAATCTTTGGCATCAACTGGGGGCTTTTTCTTCAACCATTAATAAAATATGCAGATGAAGAAATAAAAAATGAGGTATTGAATGGCTTTCTTAATGACAAAAAATTAGGAGGCCTCATGATTACTGAACCAGGCCATGGAAGCGATGCCCTTAACATGCAGTCTTCTTACCACATAAAAGATAATGCTTATCATTTAAAAGGGACCAAACATTGGGGAGGATTAACCGGCATGGCTGATTATTGGCTGCTCACAGCCAGGAAGAAGACACCCGAAGGCTCATTACAACGTGACATAGACTTTTTTATAAGTGACAATCATCAAAAAGACCAACATGTTGAAGTAGAGGAAATCTTTCATAATCTAGGTCTGTACATGATCCCGTACGGCAGGAATAATATAAACGTCAGAATCCCCTTGCATCAGAAATTAAACCCTCAAACTACAGGCATCTCCATGATGCTTGATTCGCTTCACAGGAACAGGATGTTAATACCAGCAATAGCCATGGGTTTTACGCATCGCATACTGGATGAAGCCATTGAACACTGTCATGAAAGAACCGTTGGCAATAAACAACTCATTAATTATGATCAGGTCAGGAACCGGCTGAATAAAATACAACACGCTTTTACCCTCACCTCTGCCATGTGCCACTTTGCCAATAAAAATGCAATGCCTGAGAACAATTTACTTTCCTGGGGTATGGTGTGCAACTCGATGAAAGCCATTTCCACTGATCTAATGCAAGAATCTGCCCAACACTTATTCCAGTTAAACGGAGCCAAAGCATACCGGTTAAATCATTTTGCCGGCAGGGCTATCGTTGACAGCCGGCCTTTTCAAATATTTGAAGGCCCCAATGACATTCTTTACATCCAAACCGGAGAGGCGCTTCTAAAAGGAATGAAAACAGCGAAAGAAACCAATCTGTACCAATTTTTATCCCATCATCCTTTAACCCAACAAGCCTCTTCCTTGCTTAAAAGAATGACAGATTTTGACCTTAACAGATTAATGTCTCAAAGAAAAACAGCCCTTCTTGGCAAGCTCATGAGTAAATTTTTATCTATGGATATGTTATTAAGTTTAGGAGAACAATCATTCAACCCAAAACTTATATCCAATTCGATTGAACAACTATTGATAGATATTCGCCATGAGCTACAAACCATATCCCACAGAACAGAAGTACAATTTGTGGTAGATTACCAGACAAACAGCTACTGGCAAGGTTCTGATTCAAATATGTTCTCTTAAGGCAAACATGGTATTCTTATCAAAATGGATCAATGAAAAATCAAAATGAATTTTGATATATTTTTCTATCCACCCAAATCCTCATATGATCCGTAAAAACAAGGGTAAAAATAGCAACAAAAAAACCGTAACCAGCTAACAACAAGCTAATTACGGTTTATTATGGTCGGGGTGGGCAGATTCGAACTGCCGGCCCCACGCCCCCCAGACGTGTACTCTAACCGGACTGAGCTACACCCCGAACTGAATGCTTGCAAAAATAATCAATTTGTCTGTTAATCCAAACCAAAAAAGAGAAACAACACCAAAAAATAATAAAAGACATATTGACATATATAAATAATGACATTTTTTGCAAAACCAATCATTGGCATCATTTTTATTCTAAGAAAAACAATTATATTTGATTCGTTCATAAATAAAAAACATAAAACAATCATGGCAATATTTAAAACACTTGAAACACAGAGCGATAAACAGGAGCAGAACAATGAAAACCTGGAAGTAGAGCGGGTAAAATGTTTAATTATTGGCTCCGGGCCTGCTGGTTATACGGCTGCCATTTATGCAGCCAGGGCAAACCTGGAACCAGTCATGTATCAGGGTATCGAGCCTGGCGGGCAGTTAACAACCACCACCGAAGTGGAAAACTATCCCGGGTATCCGGAAGGCATTACGGGCCCTCTAATGATGGAAGACTTTAAAAAACAAGCCGAACGATTCGGCACTGATATCCGGTGGGGAATTGCCACTAAAGCTGACTTCTCCAGCGATCCGCATAAAGTGATCATTGATGATAAAAAAATGATCGAAGCAGATGCGGTTATTATTGCTACTGGCGCCACAGCGAAATACCTTGGCCTGGAATCCGAAGAAAAATTTAAAGGCTCAGGAGTTTCGGCTTGTGCCACTTGTGATGGGTTTTTCTATAAAGGCAAAGATGTCGCAGTAGTTGGAGGTGGCGACACAGCAGCAGAAGAAGCTTTATACCTCGCCGGGCTATGCAATAAAGTTTATCTGATTATTAGAAAACCAACAATGAGAGCTTCCAAGATCATGGAAGAACGTGTGCTAAAAACCCCGAATATTGAAGTTTTATTTGAACATGTCACCAAAGAGGTTGTTGGCGATCAGGTTGTTAACGGGGTTATTTTAACTTCCCCGGAAGGAGAAAAACGAATTGATGTGGATGGTTTCTTTGTTGCCATCGGACATCAACCCAATACCGCTGTCTTTAAAGACTATCTTGACATGGACGAGGTGGGTTATATCAAAACAAAGCCTGATACATCCCATACCAATGTTAAAGGCGTATTTGCCTGCGGTGATGCTATGGACTCTGTTTACAGACAAGCAATTACAGCAGCTGGGACAGGTTGTAAAGCAGCCATCGACTCGGAGAGATATCTTGCTGAAAAATATTTATAATTTAAAAAAGTAAATTGATTTATGGCTTCAAATCCTCAAGAAGAACTAAAAAAATTGAATAAAAAACACGATTTCTTTATAGGAATAGACTCAGACGGGTGTGCTTTTGACACCATGGAAATCAAACATAAAGAATGCTTTTGTCCTAATTTTATTAAGTACTGGGACATGCAAAACGTATCTAAATATGCCAGGGAAACATGGGAGTTTGTTAACCTCTACTCAAAAACAAGAGGCTTAAACCGCTTCCTGGCGTTAATTGAAACCATTAAATTATTAGGCCAGCGTCATGAAGTACGCGCACGCGGAACAAAAATGCCAGATATCCAGCCATTGATTGAATGGACCGAAAAAGAATCTAAATTAGGAAATCCGGCTCTTGAAAAATACGCTAAAGAAACAGCTGACAAGGTTATTGAAAAAGCGCTAAACTGGTCTAATGCTGTCAACCAAACAGTCGGAAATATGGTATATGGCATAGCTCCCTTTCCTTACCTGCGCGAATCTCTTGTAAAAATGCAGGAATTGGCAGATGTGATTGTGGTTTCACAAACACCACTGGAAGCTTTGGTAAGAGAATGGGAAGAAAATAACATTGATGGTTTCGTACAATTAATTGCCGGCCAGGAGCATGGCAAAAAATCTGAACATCTGGACCTGGCAACCCGTGACAAATACGACAAAGATCATATATTGATGATCGGTGATGCACCGGGGGACCTAAAAGCAGCGGAAACCAACGGAGTTCTTTTTTATCCGATTAATCCCGGTTACGAAGAAGATTCATGGAAACGCTTTCATAACGAAGCCCTGGATAAATTTTATGAGGGCACTTTTAAAGGTGAATATCAAAAAACACTAATCAATGAATTTGACACACACCTCCCGGAACGTCCACCCTGGTAAAATATTGATTTAATCATAAAAGCATCGGGTAAAAAAAGAGAAGCACCATTCCCAAAGCACAAATTTGTTTTTTTTGCTGTGGGAATTCATATAGATCTTATGTCTTTTTTAATCTTCTTTTCCTTGGTTCTACTGCATATTTCATCGGTATAATGAAAGTATTTCGACTAAATTTGCAGTAGAACCATTTTTTTATAACTTCGCACCACAAACAATTGACAATGAACTGGTAAATCTGCACAAGCCTTAACACGTCCGGGATGAATTCCTTCTTAAAGCAACTATTTACATTTCACCTCAATCCTTTTGACCAATATGAGGTGTTGTTACGTAAAATACTAGACACACTTCTATTAATCATCATAATTATTGGCATTCCGGTTATTTCCATTGGTATTACTGAAGCGATCCACCTGGATCAATTCCATGTAGCAGTTATTTATACACTGCTATTCCTGCCTTTTCCTTTGCTTTACCTGCTCAGGAAAGATATTCATTACAAAGTTATTGCTGGCATTATCGTCACACTCCTTTTTTTACTTGCCAGTCACAACATATATATTTACGGTTTCAGCGGTGCCGGAATACCGCTTTATCTCACCTTTTTTATACTTACCACCATTTTTTTCGGTTTTAAGAAAGGATTACTATCAATAATACTGGCAAGCATCCCGATGACAATCATCGCATTATTGATGATTAAAGGCCTGGTAAAAATTGATATAGACCTGTTAGAAATCTCAAAATACCCCGTATCCTGGTTAACAGCCATTTCTGTAATGATCTTACTTGGAGGCTTGATGGTAATGAGTTTTAGCTTTATCCATTTCAACCTTCTTCATATTGTTAATATTACCCGGCAACAAGCCAACGAGCTGCAGGAAAGCAATAATCAACTAACAGAACAAATTCGCCATAAAGAAGTTATTCAGAAAGAGTTAGAAGATGCACGGGACCGGGCAGAAGAAAGCGACAAGTTAAAATCCGCTTTTCTCGCGAATATCAGTCATGAGATAAGAACACCAATGAATGGAATTCTCGGATTTGCTAATCTATTAAAAAACAATCAATACGCCCCTCATGAACAAGACAAATACCTTGACATCATTGAAAAAAGCGGGCAAAGAATGTTAAACACCATTAACGACCTGGTAAACATATCAATGATCGAATCGGGACAGATGAATATTTATCCAAAAGAAACCAACATCCATGAACTAATCAACGAGCTTTTTCATCTTTTCTCTCCTGAAGCAGAAAACAAAAGCCTGCATCTGACAGTACACAACCCATTGCCAAAAGAAAAGACAAACATCATGACCGATAAAGAAAAAGTTTACTCCGCCTTATCTAACCTATTAAAAAATGCCCTAAAATACACCAAAGAAGGAAGTATCAATTTCGGATATCAATATGAAGATAAATCAATTTTATTTTTTGTTAAAGACACAGGACAAGGCATTCACCATTTAAAGCATCATCTGATATTTGACCGCTTCACCCGGGCAGAGAACAAATATTCAAGCGGAGACGAAGGCGTTGGACTGGGGCTATCCATTGCCAAAACTTTTGTTGAAATGCTTGGCGGCCATATTTGGTTCAGATCCATCCCCAA
>CAZSGN010000043.1:5968-14876 GCA_964606415.1 uncultured Bacteroidales bacterium | reverse complement strand
CCTCAACCGGATGCCTTTTTTGATTATATAATATCTTTTTGAGGTGTATAAACTTTGTAATGAATTGACAAGCTCAGACTTTGAATCGCCAAACGAACCATAAACAAAACCATTCTTATGCCAATTGGCTTAACCGCTTAGGAGGCTTTGCTTTCTCTTTAAGCAAAACAAAATCCAGAACCTCCATCACCTCATCAACATAATGAATTGATAATCCTTTGAGATAAAAATCATTGATCTCATCAACATCTTTTTTATTCTCAGCAGAAAGAATCACATTTTTAATATCCGCTCTTTTGGCAGCAAGGATTTTTTCCTTAATCCCTCCAACACCAATCACTTTACCTCTCAAGGTAATTTCACCGGTCATTGCCACACTTCGTCGCAATTTACGCTGTGTAAAAGCTGAAGCTAAAGAAGTAAGCATTGTAATACCGGCCGAAGGACCATCTTTAGGAATTGCACCTTCGGGAACATGAATATGCACATCCCATTTATCAAAAAGATCCGGATCAATACCCAGGTAATTGGAATGCGCTTTTAAATAAGCCATAGCAATGGATGCTGATTCCTTCATAACATCTCCCAGATTACCCGTGAGCGTTAACTTACCTTTTCCCCGGCTAAGGCTGGTTTCGACAAAAAGAATCTGTCCACCTACAGCAGTCCATGCAAGGCCTGTCACCACACCGGCAAATTCATTACCCTGGTAACGATCTTTCATATACTTTGGCGCCCCCAAAATTTTTTGCACATCAGAAATTTTGATAGCAGGCTTGTATTCTTCGTCAAAAGCAACTTTTTTAGCAATATTCCTGGTAACTTTTGCCAATGTTTTATCCAGCTCCCTCACCCCGGATTCACGAGTATAATTGTCAATAATATATTCTACCACATTTTTGGGAATCTTTGCATCTTTCTTTTTGAGTCCATGTGCTTCGAGCTGCTTGGGTATCAAATGTTGCTTCGCGATTTCAGCTTTTTCCTCAACAATATAACCATTAACATCAATAAGCTCCATTCTGTCAAGCAATGCAGGATGAATAGAGGAGATATTATTTGCCGTGGCAATAAAAAGCACCTTTGACAAATCAAACTCCTGCTCTAGATAGTTATCGTAAAAATGGTCATTCTGCTCAGGATCAAGCACTTCCAGCAAAGCGGAAGCAGGGTCCCCATGAACACTCCGGCCGATCTTATCAATTTCATCCAGCACAAAAACAGGATTAGCCGATCCCCCTTTTTTAATATTTTGCATGACACGTCCGGGAAGCGCCCCGATATATGTTTTGCGATGTCCTCTTATCTCAGCTTCATCATGGACTCCACCAAGAGACATTCTAACATATTTCCGTCCCAATGCTTTTGCAACACTTCTGCCAAGCGATGTTTTACCAACTCCCGGAGGGCCATAAAGACATAAGATCGGGGATTTAAGATCCTTTTTCAACTTAAGCACAGCCAAGTATTCCAATATTCGCTCCTTCACTTTTTCAAGGCCAAAATGGTCTTCATCAAGAACTTTTTGTGCATGTTTCAGGTTAAAATTATCTTCTGTAAATTCATTCCATGGAATATCCAATAAAGTCTGCAAATAATTTAACTGAAGAGAAAATTCGGCCGTAGCCGGATTCATCCGCTGCAATTTACTTAACTCTTTATTAAAAGCCTGAGCTACTTTATCGCTCCATTTCTTATCCTTACCCTTCTTCTTTAAATCTTCAATATCCTGATCAACAGAATTACCACCTAACTCATTCTGAATGGTTTTCATCTGCTGCTGAAGTAAAAATTCACGCTGTTGCTGATCAATATCCTTTTTAACTTTACTCTGAATATCATTTTTAAGCTCCGTCATCTGAAGTTCCCTGGAAAGGAGCTCCAACAACATTGTTGCTCTTTCTTTAAGATCATCAACCTGAAGAAGTTTTTGTTTTTCCTGAACGGAAATATCCGTATTTGAAGAAATAAAATTAACCAGGAACACCGTACTCTCTATGTTCTTGATTGCAAATGAAGCCTCCTGAGGCAGGTTAGCACTAATTTTAATGATTTTAAGCGCAATATCCCGCAATGATCCGACAATCGCGTCAAATTCCTGCTGATCATCAGGCTTACCTAATTCACCAACAGCTTCAATTTTTGCACGCCCATAAGGTTGTTCCTGCAAAGGTTCAACAATCTTAAAGCGCTTTTTACCCTGAATAATGATGGATGTTGACCCATCAGGCATTTCCAGCAATTTAATAATCTGGGCAACAGTCCCTGTTTGATAAAGATCATCGAAGCCCGGATCATCTTTATCTGTATCTTTTTGAGCAATAGCACCTAAAAAACGATCTCCTGCATAAACATCTTTTACCAAACGAAGTGACTTCTCCCGCCCAACGGAAATGGGCAAAATAACACCCGGAAAAAGAACCGTATTTTTTAAAGGAAGAATTGGCAATTCTTCCGGTAATTCAAAAGCATTGATCGACTCCTCATCCTCATCAGAAATCAAAGGGATAAACTCCGCATTACTCTCCACACTGTTTCCCATATCTAAGGGAGAAAAAAATTGATCGTCCATAATTAACCTATCGTGTCAGTTTGTCAGTTTTACTACAAATATATTTAAATCACCGGACTTCTAAAACCAGTTAAATTAGGATTTTTAATACTTTTAAACCCACTAATTAATTGTTTATGAGCATTTAAAATCTTTGAATAACATAAAGATTATCCATATTCAGAAGTTTACATAAAATACTTTGTCAATAGTTATGCCAAAATTAAAATTTCCTATACTTAGCAGTCAGTTTAAATATTTCAGCCATAATAGCCTGTTCTTTTTGATCGAATGCTAAATGACGTCGCTCCATCATTCGCTGGGCAACAACGGCAGCCTTATCCAGCTTATATTCCTGAACTCCCTGGACACCTCCCCAGGTAAAAGAAGGCAAAAATTTAACTGGGAACCCTGCTCCAAAAACATTAACATTGACACCCACCACAGATCCAGTATTAAACATGGTATTAATTGAAGATTTAGAATGATCTCCCATAATGAGGCCACAAAAATGCAACCCTGTCTGAATAAAATCATTCTTCCGGTAATTCCATAGTTTAATCTCCCCGTAATTATTTTTAAGGTTGGATGTATTTGTATCTGCCCCCAGATTGCACCATTCACCAATCACAGAATTACCAATAAACCCATCATGAGATTTATTTGAATATCCCTGAACAACAACATTATTCAATTCCCCTCCCACTTTAACATGAGGCCCTAATGTTGTTGGTCCATAAATTTTCGTTCCCATCTTGACAACAGCATTATCACACATAGCAAAAGGGCCACGAATAAGGGAACCCTCCATTATCTCTGCATTATTGCCAATATATACCGGTCCGTTGGATGCATTAATCGTTACATCCTCTGCACAAACATCCTTTCCAATAAGGACCTCATGATTGCCAATAACCCTGTTTGAAGAACTCAAATCAAAAGACACCATCTTTTCACTATACCGCTGAATATCCTGCCTGAGACATTTTCCATTAAGCATGAAAATATCCCAAGGATAAATAAGTTGTTCCATTTCAGATCTCAAAGCAACAATCTCAAACTGCTTAAGCAAGTCAAAACTAAAAGCCTCTATCTGTGATTTATCCAGAATAACCGCTATAATGGTTTTATCTTTTAAAAGCACCTGTCCTTTTTTAAGTGCTTTAATCTCTTTCCAAAGGCTGTCATTAGGAATAACAGATGCATTCAGCAACATATTCATATCGGGATCAATATGTGGCGGATATTTTATTCTCAAATAATCCCGGGTCAGATAAGAAATTTGCATACCAGTATATACCTGCCACTTATCTTCAATGGTATCAATACCTACACGAAGTTTACAAACAGGCCGGGTAAATGTTAAGGGAAGAAGATCCTCCCAATGATCATCAAACAGGATATAATTCATAACTAAGTTTTCACATTAACTAATTAAAGCCTTAAATGCCAGGACTATATAAATCATCTCTAAATGCATTATCTTAAAAATGATTAGTTGTTTTGCTGTATTTTAAAAAATCATTGTCTAAAACCTTTTTCTTATGAAATTCACAGGCTTCACCCCCAAAAAAATGATTAGTGGCGAGCTTCAAGCCTAAATAAATAATAGCAAGAAAAATAAACACCCAACTTATTACCTAAGTAAAGCGCTATATATCTTCGTTCATATCGCTCAATTTAGTTAAGACATAACAGATGCAAAAGAAATTCAAAATAAAAAAAGATAAATTTAACAAAAAAAGCCCCGAATAAAAATCCGGGGCTTTAAATATAAAATATTGCAGTAATTATTCGCTTTGATTTTCCTGATCTTTCTTCTCGTAATGTTTTTTGTACCTGTTACGAAACTTATCAACCCTACCTGTTGAATCAACAATCTTCATCTTACCGGTAAAGAAGGGATGCGAGGTGTTTGATATCTCAAGTTTTACGAGCGGATATTCCTGTCCATCATCCATGGTAATTGTATCTTTCGTCTGAACAGTCGAACGAGTAATAAAGGTTGAATCATTGGACATATCCTTAAAAACGACCATTCTGTAATCTTCCGGGTGAATTTCTTTCTTCATTTCTCTCTGCATTAATTTTTTAAACGGACTGCAAATTTAAAACAACTTTCTTAAATATAAAAGTTTTAAAGCATATTTTTAAGTTTTATAAAATCTCACTAAAAAAACTTTTTCGTTTCCAAACTCGTCCGAATTATTTACTATTAATAATAATTATTCTTTACTCCCTTTGGCTTTTCTGGATTTGTACCCTTCTTCGTTGGTAAAACGTTTAAATTCAACATGCTCATCCCAGATATAACGATACGTTACATGTCTTCTGGTCAGCGTTGCCCCAACACTTTCATAAACTTTTAAGACCGGTTGGTTATAGTCCCCAGTCCATGCCATTTCAATGGTTTCATGGCCCTTTGCTTTAACCGTATCACTAAGTTTCAAAAATAATGTGCCTATAATACCTTTTTGCTGATACTCCGGAACCACTCCTGACATGATGACACGAGACCGTTTAATAGCTTTTTTATTGAATTTAAAATTGAAAAACAATTTTAGTTTATTTAATAGGTTCAGTTTACCATTTCCTATTTTTTTAAGATAAACATTGATATCCGGTAAACCAACAACAATGCCGATACATCTTTCTTCTGTATAGCAAAACCAAATAAGTTCGGGATCAAGAATATCTTTAATCTCATGAAACATAGTCTCAATCTCTTCATACTTAAGCGGTGTGTATTCTTCATGAAAATCAGACCAAATCTCATTGTAAGTATTAACCAGGTCGTTGATATACTTTTCTTTATTCTTAAAATTAAAATGTTCGTAACGATATTCCGGCCTGCTGGCAAGAAACTGTGCAAATTTTAATTGCCGTTCCGGCCAGGGAATGGTTATATCTCTAGTATAACTTAATTGCTGAAAATAATCTTTAAACCCATAATTCTCAAACAACTCTTTATAATAAGGGAAATGATAATTCATTCCAATAACAGGCTGAACAAATCCTTCAGTTAAAACACCCCAATGAAAAAGGTTTTCACCAAAGTTAGTACTGCCATCCATGGCTTTCATCCCTTTATCCTGCAACCACTCTTTGGCTTTATTGAACATTAAATCAGCCGCTTCCTGGTCATGAATACACTCGAAGAAACCAATATTCCCAGTGGTTACATAAGAATGATCTTTTTTACGCTCATCATAAAAAGCAGCAATGCGCCCAATCAGTTGTCCTTTATCATTTTTAAGCACCCACCTGATTGCTTCTCCATAATTAAAACAATCATTTTCTTTTGGATCAAAAATGCTCTCAATATCAGCATCAAGCGGACAAACCCAATTAGGGTCATCTTGATAAAGCTTTTTAGGAACTTGCAAAAACGCTTCTTTTGACGGGGAATCAATAACTTCAAATAACTTCATCAGTATATATTTTGGTTATTAAGAGGCCACAAGCAATAACCTATAGCCATGGTGTGTTTTTAATCATTTACCTTTTAAAATAGATTTATCAATATCAAACAAATAAATATAATATTTATGTTAAAAAGATTAATTTCTGCTCGAAAGTTTTGATAAGAGCCGAAGGAACTCGATGTATAACCAAACAAGCGTTACGATCAAACCAAAAGCACCATACCATTCCATAAACTTAGGGGCTCCCTGTTCAGCACCCTTCTCAATAAAATCAAAATCAAGCACAAGATTTAAAGCTGCCACCACAATAATAACCAAACTAACACCTATTCCTACAAGTCCGTTTCCATGAATAAAACCCATATTTATTCCAAACATACCAAGAATAAAAGAAAGCAAATATGCAAAAAATATCCCGCCGGTCGCAGCAACAACTCCCATCCGAAACTTTTGGGTTACTTTAATCCATCCTGCTCTGTAGGCAAATAAAAGAGTAAAAAGCGTACCAAAGGTCAGTACCACTGCCTGCATAACAATACCAGGAAACCGTGCTTCAAACATAGCCGAGGCAGCACCTAAAAACAAACCCTCAAGCACAGCATATAGCGGTGCCGAATAAGGCGCCCATTCCTTTTTAAAAATGGTCACCAAGGCCAGAATAAAACCTCCAATACCTCCAATAGCAATCCATTTACCAACAAGTTGAGCTCCCTGTTGCTGATTAACGGCTTCGAAAAAAATATCCCATGTATAATAACCTCCTAAGGCAAGCAATGCAAGCATCAATAAGGTTTTATTAATTGTTCCCTGAACAGTCATTACTTGTAAAGCCTCACCTGTATGGGCATACCGGCTAAAAACTGTTGCACTTAATGCCGGATTAGTAGAACGTGCTATATTCATCACTTTATCAAATTTTAAAATATTACAATAATAACCTAAAAGTTATTTTAGTTCTTAAGAAAGGTTTCTATAAATAATTACTTGCCGAAACCCTTTAAAAAATCATACATCTTTATTGACATACAAAAGTAAAATTTTCCTTATTCATTCTTTAACAATATGAAGATTTAATTTCACTCAAATTGAACGATTCCACTCAACAATTAAAAAGATATAAGGTTAATATGATCGATACATCGCATAACTCTTCTCTTTCAACTTAAATTTTAGTTATTATTAGCGTTATAATCAAATAAAACTCCTGGTTAATTTTATATATTTGTTTAAAAATTAGATAGCGCCCATCCATATAATTTCATTTATTCATGTAATTTTTATCATGAAAAAATCAGGCAAAACAAACATATACTATGATTAACAGATTTATTTTCCCCCTTTTCCTGCTTCTTTTATCATCAGTCCACCCACTGCAAGCTCAGTATGAAAAGAAAGAACCAGAAACCACCAATATCCTCTTTATATTTGATGCCTCATACAGCATGAATGGTTTTTGGGAAGACAACAAGAAAATAACAATCGCCCGTAAAACCCTCATCAACATCATTGACAGTCTGGAAAATATTGAAAACCTGAGGATGGCTCTGCGTGTCTATGGGCACCAAAGCCCTGTTCCTCCTCAGGATTGCGATGACACTAAACTAGAAGTTCATTTCGCGGATAATAACGGGAGTGCGATCAGGCAAAAACTTCGCTTTATATCTCCTAAAGGCACAACACCCCTCACCAACTCTCTGCTAAAAAGCAAAAATGATTTTCCTAAAAATTGTACCAATTGCCGAAATATCATCATCCTTATTACTGATGGAGTAGAAGAATGCAAAGGAGACCCATGTGAAGCATCAAAAGAACTGCAAAAAAAAGGCATAAGCCTAAAACCATTTATCATAGGCATTGGTATTGATGAGAATTTTAGAAAGACATTTGACTGCATAGGTAATTACTACAATGCCAATAATAAAGATCAGTTTGAATCGGTCATGAATATTGTGATCAACCAGGTACTCAATTCTACCACTGCTCAGGTTAACCTGCTTGACAAAAACGGAAAACCCACAGAAACCAATGTCAACATGACTTTCTTTGATAGTTACTCAGGCCAGATCAGACACAACTACATACACACTATTAACTACCGGGGCAACCCGGATACTATTGTGCTGGATCCCCTTGTAACCTATAGAATGCGGGTAAACACACTACCTCCTGTATTCGTTGACGATATTAAAGTTGAGTCCGGGAAGCACAGCATCATATCAGCAGACTGCCCACAAGGACAACTTCTTGTAAAAAAGACCGGGAATAAAAATTACAACGATCTTTTATTCAACGTTAAAGAAGCTGGCAAATCAGAGACGCTCAATTTCCAGGAAGTAGGTAACTCTGAAAAATACATTGTAGGTAAATATGACATAGAGATTCCCGTACTACCTCCTATAAAACTGGAAAATGTTTCAATAAAACAAAGTCATACCACCACCATAGAAATTCCCCGGCCAGGCATCCTGAATCTCTTACTGCCATCACAAGGCTATGGCAGCATATACAAATTAAAAAACAATGATATGGAATGGGTCTGTAATATTGATACAAAAACGAAAAACGAAAAATTTGTGCTCCTCCCCGGACAATACAAGGTGGTATTCAGACCACAAAATGCTAAAAACACCCTATATTCTATTTCCCGGATTTTTGAAATTGAATCAGGAAGTGCTATCTCAATAAGATTTAACTAAGTGCTGTCTATAAACTCAACTGTTTGGAACATAATCTTAGGTAACGAGGCTTGCGAAGTCCCAAAATGCGGAATTTATTGGTGTGAATGAGCAACTTTCGAACAAACATAACGAAGTTCGTGGACATTATAGATCAAACTCTCGACTTTATTGACAGGCTCTAACTAGCGTTTGGCCAGCATTCCATTTGCTGCGTTATAAAAAATTAAAAGTGCTTCAGAGCATCGCCAAAACAA
>CAZSGN010000043.1:0-5868 GCA_964606415.1 uncultured Bacteroidales bacterium | reverse complement strand
TTCCATTTGCTGCGTTATAAAAAATTAAAAGTGCTTCAGAGCATCGCCAAAACAATATCAACAACTCAGCAACCTACTAAATATCAAAAAGATACAAATTATTTCAACCTTGATTTTATGAGAAAATGCAAGCACAAACAAGAAAAAAATTAACCCTTTAACACCTCCACTAATTTTTCTTTGGTCAGTTGATCTTGTTTACCTGTAAACATATTTCTTAAGGTAACTGTCTGGCTGCTTAATTCATCCTGTCCAATCAAAGCAACAAAAGGAATATTTTTATTATTGGCATAATTCATCTGTTTCTTTAGCTTAGCCTGATCAGGATATAATTCAGATGCAATATTATTATCCCTTAAATAATGCAGGATATCAAGACAATATTCCGCTTCTTCCTTTCCGAAATTAATCAACATAATGCGTGTTGATTCCAAAGCAGCTTCAGGAAACTTTTCCATTGCTTCCATGATATCAAAAATACGTTCCGCCCCAAAAGAAATACCCACACCCGAAACTCCTTCCAGGCCAAAAACGCCAGTAAGATTATCATATCTTCCCCCGCCACAAATACTTCCAAACAACTGCTCCGTTGACTTAACTTCAAAAATAGTGCCGGTATAATAATTTAGTCCCCTTGCAAGTGTAACATCAAATTCAACCTGACATTTGACACCATTCTTTTCAGCAGCATTCAATAAAAACTCAATCTCTCTAACGCCTTCCATACCTTCAACACTATCTGAGAGGATACTTGAAAGCGAAGAAACAGATTTGTCCATCATCGCTTTATCCAGGAACAACTCAAATTTATGAAGAGCCTCCCCGGAAAAACCCCGGCTAGTGAGTTCTTCCATTACTTTTTCTTTACCAATCTTTTCAAACTTATCCAAGGCTATGGTCATTTCCGTTAAACGCTTTGGGACACCAATCCATTGAGCAATACCTTGCAATATTTTACGATTATTAATTTTTATCAGAACACACAAGTTCAATCGTTTAAAAACCTCATCCACTACTCCCATTAATTCCAGCTCATTAAGCAAGCTATCCGAACCAATAACATCAGCATCACACTGGTAAAACTCCCTGTACCTGCCTCGCTGAGGCCTGTCTGCCCGCCATACCGGTTGTACCTGGTAACGCTTGAAAGGAAAAGTGAGCTCATTCCGGTGCTGCACGACATAGCGGGCAAAAGGAACAGTTAAATCATACCTCAAACCTTTTTCAGCTATTTGTGGCATTAAAGAAACAGCATCATATTGACTGATGTCTCCAGGTACTTTATTTAAAAAGTCACCAGAATTAAGAATCCGAAACAATAACCGATCTCCCTCTTCACCATACTTACCAGTAAGCGTAGATAAATTTTCCATGGCAGGTGTTTCCAGAGGCAAAAATCCATGAAGCCGAAACACCTCTTTTATTTGTTCAAAAATAAACTCCCGCCGCATCATTACATCAGGATTGAAATCTCTTGTCCCCTTAGGAATCCCTGTTTTTTGCTTCGCCATTATTTAATAATTTACTAAAGTTTCACACTACCTTAATTTGCCACGTTTATTCTATAATTCTTTTGATCCCAAAATAATTTTTTAAAAGTATCCAGAAGTCAGTTAGCAAATAAAACAAACATAATATTCAAAAAACCAACGATTTTAACAAAAAGCGCTTAAATTAGATAATAGACATCAAAACATGCATAAACTATGCGGTTCGTAATCAAACACTTAACCCGTTCCTGCATATGATTGGCTACCAGCAGCTTATAAAATACATAAAATTTAATCATATGTAAAAAATTAAGCCTTTAAAAGCTGTTGAACATATTCTTTTGCTTCCGGGTCATTTTCATCCGGAGCCCATGGAGCAAAAAATTTATCCGAAGCCGGATCATACGGGCCATCTTTTACCTCATAAAGAACAGTGCCTGAAACCAAAGGAATAATTGTATGCCAGCTGCGTGGAGAAATTTCAACAATAGCCGAAGGCGTATCCATTAAATATTTATTGGATATATTACCCGCCTTATCAAAAATAACAATCAAAGCTTTACCTCTTACTAAAAAGAAAACTTCCCTTTTGTCAGGTTCCTGATGTTTATGAGGAACAACATAAGTTCCCGGCTCCATAGCATTTAGCATTCGCTGCAATGTATCCCCAGGATGATGATGAAAACAATAAACCGTTCTTTTCCTCTCTGATCCTTTTGCCTGAAGGATCAACTTATCAATAAGCCGCTCATCTACACAAATCATACCCAAAACGAAACATTAAAAAACCATAAAGTTCTTTCCTTTTGCCAGATTTTCTAAATCTTTCTCCAGCAAACCATCAGGCTTTTTGTCGCCAATCATATGATAATCAAAGTAATACAGATTAGGGTTTTCCGCGGCCCCAACGATCAGTTTATAACAGCGAGCCACTAGCTGGGTTCCCTCTGGCCCAACCTTATGAAGAAACACAACATTATCATCCTTCTGGTCAATAGCATCCTCAATTTCCTGTTTACTCACAAGCTTAAAATCATAAGGATAAACTTTCCGGATTTTTCGTTCAGAATTAATTTCTTTTGATAATTCATCTTTACGAAGATACAAAGTTTTATCTTTAATATCTTCCATATTATCACGATGGTATTTAAACATATTCTTCCCTGCCAGCGATGGCTCTTCAGTAATGGTTTTCATATGCTCCTGCATAAGCCTAACCAATGCGCTAAGTTTATAAATATAATCTTCTTCTCCCACCCCTTCATAAGCAATCGGTATAGATCCAAGATCCGGCATCTGATTAATTCTGAAATAGTCTCCTCCCATCAACAAATGAAGGAATTTATACCTGGCTTTTGTTTTATCTTTCTGGAAATGATCCACCAACATAGTCAAAAAAGAATACTGCGGATCCATTCTTTTTTCCTCAAATTCACTATGAGGAATAAACTCATAATCTGTTAATGTCCAGTTCTCCTGGATCACTTTTTTAATTACAAAATTAAAAGTGACCATAGGATTCTCTTCAAGAACAATTAATGTTTTTGTTTTGTAAAATTGTTCAACATCTGCCTCTGTTGGTTCTCCATCCTGACCAAAAGAAAACAAAATAAATAAAAAAAAGAGTGCGAATAATAATGCAATTTTTCTCATTGTAAATCATTTTTTAAAAATCAAAAAAAATATAAATTTATAAAACATAAAAACAGCCTGATTTCGTAATACTTTAACTGTTTTGATAATAAGGAACTCAAATAATACCTTAAGTTTAATAATGAAATAGCGTTTTACTCAGGTATAACACCGATCTGGAAGATGTTGATTTTTCACTGAATGATTGAAGTGAAAGGCTTACATCATTCAAATCGTTTGATCTATTTATGATCAAAACCCCTTAATTTGGTTAATAACCACAAAATTAATCATAATATCTGAACAAGTTTTTCTATATTTATACATTAAAAATTAGCTTATTAATAAAGTTCGTTTTTTTTTTCATAAGTGCCTTCGGCAAACTAAAATCTTATAAACCATTAAAAAAATATATTTAAATTAATCACAAATAAGATATTCGTAAATTTAATCAAATAATTCGTTCAAGCCTAATCATTAACCAGGAACTATCTCTATTGATAAAAATACAGCTATTCTATATTATTTTATCAATAGAATGTTAAATGATTTTACCGATTTAAGTAATTTTGTACAAATTCAACACATCCAACGCATGAAATTAAAATCAATAAAAAATAAAGCAGCAGATCTTTTAGCACTCGATTTACTTGAACATGCTGATGAACAGTCTCACAACAAGATTATCACCCTTCATATTTTTATTTCATTCGGTATATTATTACTCCTTTCATTTAGCATTGTCTCTCTCTTTAAAGGCTTTTTTTTCCATGCAGCAGTGCTAACATCAATTATGATACTTCAAGTACTGGTTCTTTTTTTTGTACGACACACAAAAAAATGGAAAATATCCGCTTATGCATCCTCGATTATCATGGCAATCCTTTTTCTGTATTTCCTGATCTACGATCACACAAGCAGCTATGGTTACATATGGATATTCTCCCTTCCGGTATTCAGCCTTTTATTATTGGGACTAAAAGACGGGGCCAAAATATCCCTTTTTTTCATTGGATTAATTATTCTTTTATATTTTTTACCTGATCATTTTCCCAATATTCTATATCCTACACATATTTTTATAAGAATTGTTTTTTCATATTTATTCATTTTTGGTCTTTGCGCCTTCTATGATTATCTTAGAGTAAAATCACTTGCCTTACAGGAATTAAGAATAATGGACTCTATTAATGAGAACAAAATAAAAGAAGAATTTATTTCTCAATTATCACACCAAATCCGCACACCGCTAAACAACATTATGGTAGTTAGCAATTTGCTAAATAATTCATCCCTGGATAATAAACAAGAAGATCTGATCAATACCATTGTGGCCTCCACCAATAATCTGGTTAATGTAGTCAATAATATTGGAAAGATATCAGCCATTGATATAGGCGACCGCAAACTAGATAAAATCAGCTTTGATCTTTATTCAACAATCGAAAACACAATCCATCTTTTTCACCAGGACCAGGACTTTAAGCATATTGATTTTAATATTTCCCTTTCTTCAAAACTAAAAACCTCCATCATTGGAGACCCCATCAGAATCAAACAAATTTTCCTGAATTTAATAGAAAATCTCATTATTCATTCGGAAGAAAAAGATCTTAAAATCAGTATCAAAGCAAGTATAGAACAAGAAAACAGATCCTCCATTACTACAGCTTTTGTAATAAAATGCAACAAAGGAATGGGATATACAACTGACGGAAAAACAAAAAGATATTACTACAAAAACCCTGCTTCTTCAGAGCCTGATATTCAATTTCTTGACATGAATATTGCGCAAAAACTCATCGAAATCACCGGGAATGAATTATACATAAATACAGATAATGAATTCACAACATTCTCATTTACACTCTCTTTTAAAAAAAATATCACATCCGCAAAAAAAATTAAAGAAGACAAATTGACGAAGCAAGCTACGGCAGCAAAATCTTCAGCTACAACTCAGTTAAATTCAGCAGAAGGAAAAACAATAAATACACAAAGTAAAAATCTAAGTGAGGCCAACATATTACTGGTTGAAGATAACCTTGTCAATCAAAAAATTGTAAACCTAAGTCTTAAAAAAAATGTCAAGAACATTGATATTGCCAATAATGGCAAAGAGGCACTTGATAAATTCGGGACAACTAAATATGACATTATTTTAATGGATGTGCAAATGCCTGTAATGGATGGCATTACAGCCACTCAAAAAATAAGGGAGCTGGAATCCAGTACCAACTCACACACTCCTATTATTGCAATCACAGCCAATGCATTGGCAGGAGACCGCGAAAACTGTATCAATGCAGGCATGAATGAATACATTAGCAAACCTTTTCAGATTGAAGACCTCATTGAAAAAATGAAAAAATTATTAAACCAGTCTTCTTAGTATTCAAGATACGATCACTGTTGTCCGTTAAAAAATCAATGCACAACCCTGTATCTACTGCAAATAGTTTTATTCATACAGGTCGCCCCTGGCAGGGCTCTATTTTGTTTAGACAGCCAAACCAACTATGAAAAAAACTTTGCTTCTGAATAATTAATAATTGGGCGTATACATAATTATTTTAGTTGATTATTATTTGAAAAGTAAAAAACAAGCACAATCCAAACTTCAGAACTCCTGATCCGCATCAAAATCTAATAACGCATTTTTTATGTCGGGAATACAGTAAACTTATAAGAAAAAAAATATAAATAACTGATATTAAACCACAAAAAGTGTTATAAATAAAAAAAT
>CAZSGN010000042.1:0-14886 GCA_964606415.1 uncultured Bacteroidales bacterium | reverse complement strand
TTTAACAGTGTCTTATATCATTTAAATATTTAACCATTAAAATAAGAGTAGAACCTCTTTTTTTGTCATTTTTGCCATATGAGGATGGTGAAGTAATTTTAATTTTTTGTTTTATTGAAAGGTTTTATTGCAGGTCGAATTTATTTTTTCTTCGTAACTTGGATGTAGATTATTTAATCCAGATATATGAACCGAGTCGTGATGTGACAATATATTTGACATATCACACATGATTTAAAATTGAGAAATAATTTAAATAGAGCCTGTCAATAAATAATGTTATGTTAAATAGAAATGTGAGATACTTTATTTGTTAAATAAGATGAAGATATTGATTTTCATAGTAATTCCTTTATTTCTGTTGTTTAATCCCAGGTATGAGCAAATATTCCCTGAAGGATATGATGATGCTTTATTTTTTCTTGAGCAACACTCTCGGGAAATTAACCAGGCACTTGATACTGAAGAGCAACATATTTTGATACCTGTTATTTTCCCTGAACTGATGCGCCATTCTTTATTAATGGATTTCTTTCAGGAAAGGGCAATGGAGATCATTTATGTTAATTATGGTAAAGAGAAAGCTGATTTTTCTATTGGTGAAATGCAGATGAAACCTTCCTTTGCTGAGGCAATTGAAAAATATGTATCCGAACATCCTGATATGTTCCAGGATTTTGCTTATATGAATCTTTCTTCGTTATCAAATGATAAAGCAATTAGAAAAGAGCGCATTAAGCGTCTTAAAAGTTTTTACTGGCAATTACATTATCTAAAAGCTTTTTACAAGATAATGGAGGTTCGGTTTGATGATTTGAAATGGAATGGAGCCAGGAAAAAGATCAAAATTTTTGCTACTGCTTATAATCATGATTTTAAGGCTGATATTTCAACCCTGGAAAAGTGGTCTGCCAGATCTTTGTTTCCTTATGGAGCTGATTCAGACAGGGAGCAGTATGCTTATAGTAAAATCTCCCTCTATTTTTATTCAAAAGATTGGCCTGCAATGGCATCCAGATTTTCTGCTGGCAAAAGTAACGGATCTGAGCAATCTTACAAGCAAGATTGAATATATGTTAGGGTGATTTGTCAATAATAATCATAGCACAAAATTCAAACAAATCTCCCCCTATAATACACCCTCACATACCCACATACCATCATACCATCATACCATCATACCATCATACACTTATACCCTCATACCCTCATACCCTCATACCCTCATACCATCATACCATCATACACTTATACCCTCATACCCTTATACCCACATACCCACATACCCTCATACCATCATACCCTCATACCATCATACCATCATACCCTCATACCATCATACCATCATACCATCATACCATCATACCATCATACCATCATACCATCATACTAATTATTAGAGTGTAATCCACATTCTTTATGTTCCGGATTCTCCCACCACCAACGGCCTGAACGGATATCTTCCCCGTCCTTAATCGCCCGGGTACATGGTTGGCAACCTATGCTGGCAAACCCTTTATCATGTAATTTATTATAGGGTATATGATTTGTGCAGATATAATCCCATACTTCATTATGGGACCAATTGACAAGTGGATTGATCTTTAGTAATTCATTATTCTCATCCCACTCAACAAGTTTTGTTGAAGTCCTGGTTATGGATTGATCCCGTCGAAGCCCACATATCCAGGCATCCAGGTCTTTAAATGCACGTTTTAATGGTTCGATCTTGCGAATATGACAGCATAATTTCCGGTTTTCGATACTTTCGTAAAACAAATTGATTCCTTTTTTATTAACCATTTGCTCTACCTCTTTGTAATCTGGAAAGTAGACCTGTATTTTAATGTTGTAACGGTCGTTTGTGCGTTCGATTAATGAATAAGTTTCAGGGAAAACCCGTCCTGTGTCAAGTGTGAAAATTTTAATTTTTGGGTTAACCTGGCAAATCATGTGGGTTAATATCTGATCTTCTGCACCCATGCTGCTTGATAGTGCAATGCGATCTCCAAATTCTTGCAGGATAAAACTGATTACTGCTTCGGCACTTTGTCCTTCAAGTATTTGATTATATTCTGCTATTTTTTGATTGCTTATCATGGTTCTTGCTTTTATTTAACCCCTGTATGCACTTATTAGATAGTGAATGATAATTCCCGGATAAAAGGGTGTGTTTTATAGAGAAGGGGTTGTTGATATATTATTATAGATGACAAATTTAATAAACTTTTTGTCAAAATAAAGAGACTAAAATAACATAAAACCCAAAATGAGCAATTTTTATCAGAAATTGATCAAACGGTCATGTTTAGATGGCAGATAAATAAAGCGCTATTTCGCTTTGCTTATCTCTTTTAATTTAGGTAAAGGATTTTTTTGGTGATAAAATGTTATTGATTAGAATGTAAATCCTGCCAGAAAGGAATAGGTATTCATGTTGGAGAGTAAATCAAATCCAACATCCTGACGTTTTTCGATAGAGTTGGGTTTCTCATAACGAAATTCAAGAAGGAGATCATGTTTCTGATCCAGTTCGTAAACGGCGCCTAAACCAATATGGAGGGCTACCTGGAATGGCCTTAAAATAATGCTTTCTTCATTGACGATATCTGAGTTCTGTTTTGTGATTTTTCTTTCTGTTTTCACACCAAGATTCAGACTGCCGGTGAGGCCCATGTTAAAAACAGGACTCAATGTTGATTGACTGAAACGGTGTTGGATGCCAAATGGTATTTTGATTTGGGTGAATTCAAATTTTATATCGTTTTGTTGATAGGTAGGACTTGTTTCCTGATAGGCGCCTTTGAATCTTATAAACTGTGAATAGACACCTGTGCGGATAGAAAATTGATGACTAAACTCATTAAATTTTAAATTCCATTGAATGCCAATGAGTGGGCCTGTAGCTGTTTCCCATTTTCCTGATAAATAATCATATTCTTTGGATTGTGATTCAAATGTAATGGTTGAGAAGTACATGCCTGCTGTAAGTATGTTTGTTACTTCCGGCCATTCAAAGTGTTTCTCATAAACAGTATAATCTTTGCCGGTACAGGTATAGTAATCGTCAAACAGTTGTATAAGCGAACGGCGATTAAGCAGTGTATTGTCTATTCTTACTGCTAAAGTAGGGCAGGTATCCATTAAATCAAGTAAAATATCCTGGTAATCTTTTTCTTTTGATTGTTTGTCTGATAAAAGATAACGTGTATTATTTGCTTCCACATAATACTGGTCACGGAATCTTAGCAGGCTTAATGGCCCTTTTACCAAGATTTCCATGAATATGGGCTGATCTTCATGAATCTCTGATTGATTTGTTGATTCAAAATGGGTTTTACCATAAGTACCGTAGGCGATAATATCTTGTGGATTGTATTCATAAAAGGTCCTGAAAGCCGATATCTCTTTTTTAAAACGGCATTTGAAATGAGCAGTACTGTCCGCTAACTGGGCAATTAAACCTTCTGTCGTGTCTCCTGAATGGTCAATGATATAACCGGGTTTGTAAGGCTGTTGTGCGCTTACATTCAGAATGAACGATGTTAGTACGGTCAATAATAAAGCTCTCATAAGTAATTGATTGTCATATATAATAGTAAAGTTATGGAAATTATTTTAAAAATGATTCGGCTTGTTTTAAATTATTATGTGTCCCAATGTCTGTCCACCAGTTATTGTTGTGTTGAAAAGAGTAAAATTGATGGTCTTTAGCCAGTCTCAGGTATGGTTCCATGATGGAGAATACGCCTTTTTCTGATATAAGTTTCAAAAAATGTGGTTCAATGATATGAATGCCGCTAAAACCGACTTCATAAAATTTGTTAACGGGCCTGATGATTTTCTCAACATCTCTTGCGCGATTGGCCCAACCGCATAAAATATCATGTTGATCAAAAAGCAGAGGGCGTGAGGTTGGTCTATTTTGAGTTGCTAGTGTTGCCAGCCCTTTTTTCTCCTGATGAAATGACAGCATTTCTTTTATGTTTAGATTGGTTAGCACATCAACATTATAAACGAGAAAGGGAGCATTACCGTCAAGAAACCATGATGCTTTTTTAAGGCCTCCGCCAGTATCCAGTAATTCTTTGCTTTCATCCGAAATGACAATATTTAAATTTGGCCATTGCTGTTGTCCCAGATAAGCAATAATCTGCTCTGAAAAATGGTGTACATTAATAATGACATCCGTAATAATGCCTTGTTTACTTAAATAGTCGAGTACATGCTGAATGACAGGTTTTCCTGAGACAGAAACCATTGCTTTGGGGGTATGTTCTGTAATAGGCGCAAGTCGGGTTCCCAATCCTGCCGCAAAAATCATTGCTTTCATTTGTTATATGTATTTTTATTTATCAGATGGAGCTCGTTATGATGATATTTCCTTGACATGGAGGCTGCTATCAGGTATTTAATAAGCATTCCTGTGTATGATCATTTTTTTTGACATGGCTCGGTTCATTTGTTTGTTTTTATTGGTTGCCTGACGGTCTAAGTTGGATGGTATTGGGTGAATCGATACTATTTATTTGATGTGTGTGTGATTTTTTTACTCGTAAGGGACGTTTATATGCGTTTGTTTCTAAATGGTTATTATTATTTATTTATTAATCCAATTCATGATGTTTTGTTTCAATCTCAATATTAAAAGCTGCTAGTTTTTCTTTCATTTTTTCAGCACAAAATACGGAGCGATGTTGCCCACCAGTGCAGCCAAAAGCAATGCTTAAGTTTAGGAATCCTCGTTTTTGATAGCTTAAAATGGTAGGTTTGATCATCTCAAGGGCATGGTATAAGAAATTATTTAGTTCATCGCTGGCATGTTGATGAAAAAAATCAATGACCTCTTTGTCAAGGCCTGTTTTATCTTTATAAATTTCGTACCTGCCCGGGTTGATGATGCCCCGGCAGTCAATGACAAACCCTCCTCCATTCCCGCTTGGGTCGTAAGGTATTCCTCTTTTGAAGGAGAAACTTTGAAGGCGGATTTTAAGTTTTGTTTGATGGTTTATTTGCTCATTAATGTTTTTGTTTTCGGACATCTCTTTTAAGATTTTTGTTAGATAACTCAGTTCGGAATTAATTTTATTCTCCTTCAATAACCAGGAGATCCGGCTTAAGCCAAAAGGTATGCTTTGGACGAATAAAGGCTTTTTCTCATAAAGCCCTCTGAAACCATAAGCACCAAATGCCTGGAGCAGACGAACCAGTACAAGGTCATAAAAGGATGCTAAAAAAGCTTCTTTGGAAAGGCTGTATTTCTTTTCGGCTTTTCCAATATAATAATGTAATAACTCTTCGCGGAGATCGGGAGGTAAATTGGTTTTTGACTCAAATAGCAGGGAGGCAACATCATAGCCTGGTGCACCTCTTCTTCCGCCTTGATAGTCAATGAAAAATATTTTCTTATTCCTGATCATGATATTTCTTGACTGGAAATCCCTGTACATAAAATAAGAACGGGGAATGGCATCAATGCGGTTTGCAAGTTTATTAAAATCGTTTTCAAGAAGTGTTTCATTAAAAGGGATGCCAACTAATTTTAAAAAGTGGTATTTAAAATAATTTAAGTCCCACATGACCGATTGTTTATCAAAATCACTTCGTGGATAAGCATATTGATAGTTCAGCCCTTCGTGTCCTTTAACCTGAAAGTCGGATAATTGATCCAGACACTGGCGATATAACTGTATGGTTTGTTCATTGAATACAGGTTTGTGTTCATTAATTTCCTGATAAAGTGTATGGTCCCCTAAGTCTTCAAGTAAATAAGCATGGTTAGCAAGGTCGGCACCTAAAATTGCCGGGACTGGTAATTGTTTTTGAAGAAAATGACGGGTAAAATGAATGAAGGCCTGATTTTCGGTTTCATCATTATTAATCACTCCAACAGCTGTTTTTCCGGGGCTGGAAAGCCTGTAGTATGAACGGGTAGAGCCAGATTGGGGTAACTTTACTTCTGACTCGGGAGGGGTGCCCGCCCAGCTTTTAAATAAATGACTTAAAGGATTTTGATGAATTTTCACTGCCTTGTTTTTGAAACAAAATTATACGAAAATGATCAATTTCAGGGAGTATTTCTTATATTTATTCTCTCAAATGTAGAAGATGTAATCATGAGACTAGAACTATTTGACGCTGACTCACTTAACTTTATTGAATTAAATACCACTGGTGACGAAGAAACTTACATTGCCTGTGATCAGGAATCGAAATATCTCGAAACAGAGGTGTTTAATATTTTTATTGATTGTTTTGAGAGAAGCAATAAGGTTTATGATTATTTTGAACCAACGAAGTATAATGCCAGAAATATTGTGGCACTTTTGAATGAATTCAAAAAGAAAGTCCGGGATCTGGAAAATCTATCTTCTCCCAAATCATTCGAATCTTATATAAATAAAATGTTTCTTGGTAGAGATTTTATGCGTATCCTTCAGGAAAAAGATGCTTTTTGGGAAGAGAATTGGAACAAATATAAAAATCAATTAATAAAAATTGCACAGGATATTATTGCACTTATTGATGAGTGCATGGAAAAAGATAGTGTGTTATGGGTAATCGGTTATTAAAATGACGTTAATTAAATCAATATCAGGTATTAGGGGGACTATTGGTGGGGTGCCGGGCGATAATCTTACACCCGTCGATATTTTAAAATATACTTCTGCTTTTGCACGTTGGGTAAAAAATATTTCTGGAAATAAACAACCTCTGGTGGTTTTGGGGCGTGATGCAAGAATTTCCGGACCAATGTTGGCACAGGTAGTAAAAGGTTGCTTGATGGGGGCAGGGGTGAACGTGCTTGATCTTGGAATGGCGACGACACCTACTGTTGAGCTTGCTGTTACCGCGGAAAAAGCAGATGCAGGCATGATTCTGACTGCTTCTCATAATCCTGTTGAATGGAATGCATTAAAGTTACTTAATCATAAAGGGGAGTTTCTAAGTGCTGATGATGGAGAGGAACTGCTTATTGAAGCTGAAAATACAAGTTGTTCTTTCCCGGGTGTTCATGATTTGGGACAACTTAAAAAAGATCTGGATTACCTTGTTTACCATGTTAATCAGGTACTTGCATTGGATACTGTTGATGCAGTCCGGATAAAAAATGCAAACCTGAAAGTGGTCGTTGATGGTGTTAACTCAATTGGGGGTATTGCTTTACCGGCAATGTTGGAAGCTTTAGGTGTTAAGGTTATTCGATTGAATTGCGAGCCTACTGGTGTCTTTGCTCATAATCCGGAGCCACTTCCTGAAAATTTAAAGGAAATTTCTTCTCTTGTGGTAGAATCAAAGGCTAATATGGGAATGGTGGTGGATCCTGATGTTGACAGGTTAGCGATTATTAATGAAGACGGGTCAATGTTTGGAGAAGAATATACCCTTGTTGCGGTTGCCGATCATATTCTGGCAGGCAAAAAAGGCCCTGCTGTATCAAATATGTCCTCTTCCATGGCTCTGAAAGATATTGTTGAAGCGCATGGTTGCGAATATTTTGCTTCTGAAGTAGGAGAGGTTAATGTGGTTCGTGAAATGAAAAATAGGAGTGCGGTTATTGGGGGTGAAGGGAATGGTGGAATTATATTCCCTGAACTTCATTATGGTCGCGATGCACTCGTGGGAGCTGCTCTTTTTCTGACTCATTATGTCTACACAGGCTTGTCTTGTTCCGGGTTAAAAGCTAAATACCCCGCATATGAGATGGTTAAGAAGAAACTGAATCTTCCTGATGGAAGTATTATTGATCATCTTTTGTGTGATGTTAAAAAATATTATCAGAATAAAGAGGTAGATGACCGCGATGGGGTGAAAATTCTTTTCGGTAAAGAATGGGTGCATCTTCGAAAATCAAATACAGAACCGATTATTAGGGTTTATGCAGAAAGCTCGGATGCTAAGAGAGCCAGCGATTTGGCAGAGGAAGTTATGTCGGTAATTCGTAATCAGATTTCTTGACTTTCTTCCTATCTACAGGTGATTGCAACATCAGGTTGATGATCAGGATGCCAATGAGAGCCAGAATAGCACAACCCCAGAAAAGACCATGTATCCCCCAGTAATTATAGAAAACACCTACAATCGCCGGTCCTAATGTTTGACCCCCTCTTAATACACTACCATTAATGGACATAAAAGCAGCCCTGTATGACCCCGGTGCTTTACCTGCAAGCATTGAGTGAAGATTGGGAATATTGATGCCTTGTGCGAGCCCAAATATAAGCATGGGTACAATCAACATTATTACATTATTTATAAAGGGGATGATAAATAAGGAAATGAAATAGAGGATGAAGGCTAACGTTAATATGAAGGTATTGGAAAAACGTTTGCTTAATTTTCCAAGTTGTGAAGAGGATATAGCAGTGAAAACGGAGACGGTGGCCAGAGCAATGCCTATTTCCAGCGAGCCAAAATTAAAATTTTGTTTAAGGTAAAATGGAAAATAGGTAACAAGTCCGCCATATAGAATGATAAAAGTTAGCAGGCTTAATGAAAAGATAGCGATAATATCTTTTCTGTACATTTGCTTGAGTGCATTTATAAGATACTTTCCAAGGTTTTCCTGGCTGCGGTGGTCAGGTAGTTTTATCTTGGCTAAAACAAGTAAGCCAATAGGTACTGCAAGTGCAGACAAAAGAAAAGGGTAGTTCCATCCTAAAATAGCCAGGCTTCCTCCAATAAAGGGATAAGTTGCTGTTCCAATGCTCAATATACTGGCGTTATATCCCATGGCTGTGCTTCTTTTGTTTCCTTCGAAGAGATCACCAATAAGGGTTACATTTAATGTTGCAAGTGCTGCTCCCCCTGTTCCCTGTAAAAAGCGCATGAGCAAAAGAAAGTTAAAGTCAGGTATAAAGGCACAAAGAGAACCTGTGATGCCAAAAATAAATAGAGCAACGGAAACAACAAGACGACGTCCTAATCTGTCTGCCAGAATTCCGATCAAAGGAGAAAACAACATTCCTGGCAGGGTGAAGACAGCAATTAATAAAGCTGTCTTTTGTTTGGTGATCATAAAATGTTGTTGAATATCGGGTAATACAGGAGCAATACTGGATACTCCCAGGACTGCCATTAAAGTAATACCAAAAATAATCCGGAGATTAAGGTCGTTGAATATTTTTTTACTCAAGAATGTGCTTTTTACAATGTCGGTTAATCATCATTATTTTTGTTCGTGATAGATTCAGGTGTTTGTTTATCAGGTGTATGATGTGGCTTATTTGTATGTATCAACCTATTTTTTTGATTGATTTTTGAGCTTTAAAGAAAAAAATCTCAGGGGTTTTGTTTAATATGATTCAATTATGATTATCAACTGTCAAAAAAATTAATATATTTGTCGACATTTTAAGAGTCGCAAAAATACTGAAAATTTTCAAAAATTTAATACAATGCAGAATAAAGGAGTAATTCGATTATTTGCTATTTTATTAGCTCTTGTTTGTGTGTATCACCTGATGTTCACCTGGAAAACATATCAGGTTCGCAATGATGCCGAAGAATATGCACAGGCTTTTTCGGAAGAGGAACAACTTGAGAAAGAACGTTTTTATCTTGATTCAATTGCTGGAGAAACGGTTTTTACTTTCATCCGTTCTTATACATTCAGCGAGTGTCAGCAGCGTGAGCTTAACCTGGGCCTCGATTTGAAAGGGGGAATGAGTGTGATTCTTGAGATCTATGTTCCTGATGTCATTCATTCTCTTGCCAATCAATCTAAAGACAGTGTCTTTCTGGAAACAATGGCCCTGGCTGAAAAATATAAAGATGAAAGAAATCAGGATTTTGTTACTTTGTTTGGAATGGCCTTTGATGAAGTGGCTCCCGATGGTAGGATGTCTCAGTTTTTTTATGGCAATCCTAAATTAAAAGG
Organism: uncultured Bacteroidales bacterium; assembly: GCA_964606415.1. Classification (GTDB taxonomy): domain Bacteria; phylum Bacteroidota; class Bacteroidia; order Bacteroidales; family JBBRXJ01; genus CAZSGN01. The sequence goes on along the minus strand of CAZSGN010000042.1, from coordinate 5,006 downwards.
GTTGATTCAGCATAACTCTTCTAATGAAGAGGTAATGGATGTGCTTCGGGAAGAAACAAATGATGCCATTAATAATTCATTTAATATCCTCAGAAACCGGATTGACCAATTTGGTGTTTCCCAACCTAATATTCAGCAGCTTGAAGCCAATGGCCGCATCATGGTTGAATTACCTGGTGTAGATAATCCTGACAGGGTTAAGCGCCTCTTGGAAAGTTCGGCGCAATTGGAATTCTTTGAGACGTATAAAAATGATCAGGAATTCTATAGCATGCTTGAAAAAGCCAATGAGGTTATTCGTGCATATAAAGAAGTGAAAAAAGATTCTCTTGAAGAAGCCGGACATGATATAGATGATGAAGGGGATACTATTGACGAAGAAATGGAGAAGCAAGCTGTTTCTGAGAATGAAGATGATACAATGGTTGATGACGAAGAAGGAGATCTTTCTGATATAATGGAGGATGTCGAAGATACGGATACTTCAGAAGAAGATACTACTTTAACCCAGCAAACCGAAGAAGAGGAATATCCTTTGTTTGCCAAACTTTATCCTGCTTTAACGGGTGAAAATCAATTGGCCGAAGGTCCTGTTGTAGGAATGGCAAAGGAACATGATATTTCAAGGGTTAATCGTTATTTAAGTCTTGAAAAAGTCCGTGCCATTTTTCCGCGTGATCTTGAATTCAAGTGGAGTGCTAAGCCTGTTCCGGGAACAGAAAATGTTTATCAGCTTTACGCTATTAAATCGCGAGAAGGAGGCAAACCACCTTTGGATGGAGATGTGGTGACTACGGCTCGTCATCAAATTGATCAAACCACCGGATCGGCACAGGTTTCCATGTCTATGAATGCTGAAGGTTCCAAGAAATGGGCCCGGTTAACAAGGGAGAATGTTGGTGAATATGTGGCTATTTTGCTGGATGAAAGAGTTTATTCAGCGCCTGTTGTCAGGGATGAGATTAGAGGTGGACAGTCTTCGATTAGTGGTGATTTTTCTGTTAATGAAGCTAAGGATCTTGCTACTGTCCTGGAGTCTGGTAAAATGCCTGCACCTGCTAAAATTGTTCAGAGTACTGTGGTTGGACCTTCTCTTGGGCAGGAATCAATTAATGCCGGACTGAATTCTTTTCTTATTGCTTTCCTGGTTATTTTACTCTATATGATTTTTTATTATAGCCGGCGTGCAGGTTTGGTCGCAGATATTGCTCTTTTGGCTAATATGTTTTTCCTTATAGGTGTTTTGGCTTCTCTTGGTGCTGTTTTGACATTGCCTGGTATTGCCGGTATTGTTTTAACTATAGGTATGTCAGTTGATGCTAATGTGCTGATATATGAGCGAATAAGAGAGGAGTTGAAGGCTGGGAAAGGGGCTAAGCTGGCTGTTAAAGATGGTTATAATAATGCTTATTCAGCTATTATTGATGCCAATGTTACCACTTTGTTAACTGGGATTATTCTTTTTATTTTTGGTACTGGCCCGATTAAAGGTTTTGCTACTACTCTGATCATTGGTATTTTAACTTCTTTGTTTTCTGCTATTTTTATAACACGTCTTGTTTTTGAGCAGGTGCTGGATAAAAAAGGGAAACTATCTTTTTCTACTAAATTAACAGAAGGTGCTTTCAAAAATACGAAGATCAATTTTATTGATAAAAGGAAAATTTATTATGCCATTTCAACAGTCATTATTCTGATAGGTGTTTTCTCCTTAGTGAGCAGAGGACTTAATTATGGCGTTGATTTTACCGGCGGAAGAAAGTATGTTGTTCGATTTGAGCAACCTGTGAATACGCTTGAAATCAAACAATTACTCCAGGATAAATTTGAAAGTGCTCCTGAAGTAATTACATTTGGTGGTGATAATCAGGTCAGAATTACCACTCAATATAAATTTAAGGAGCGTGGCAGTGAGATTGATGCAGAAATTGAAAAACTTCTTTACACTGGCTTGACGCCGCTTTTGGAGGGAGTGGACATGGAAACATTCGAAGACGAATATATAAAGAGTAGTGAGAAAATTATTTCAACCATTGCCAATGAGATCCGGGATCAGGCTTATTGGACGATCTTGTTTTCATTGACAGTTGTCTTTTTGTATATTCTGGTTCGTTTTAGAAAATGGCAGTTTGGTCTCGGGGCTGTGGCTGCATTGATCCATGATACTTTAATTGTTATTGGTTTATTTTCTTTATTGCATCATCATATGCCGTTTGCGCTGGAAGTAGACCAGGCTTTTATTGCTGCTATCCTGACTGTTGTCGGTTATTCTATTAACGATACAGTGGTCGTGTTCGACCGGATCAGGGAGTTTACAGGCCTTTACCCGAAAAGAGATACAAAAGAATTATATAATACCTCATTAAACAGCACTTTGAGCCGAACTTTTAGTACGTCACTCAGTACATTTGTCGTTATGATGACGATCTTTATTTTTGGTGGGGAGGTCATTCGTGGGTTTATTTTTGCATTGCTGGTTGGTGTTGTTGTTGGTACTTATTCCTCGCTATTTGTTGCTTCTCCTATTGCTTATGACTTGCTCCGCAGAAGCAATAAGAAAAAAAGTAAAAGTAAATAGCCTTTGTTTATGAAGTTGAAAAATGATTATTTGAGTCAATGAGTAATTTCCGGGAATGCTATAATGTAACAAATGGTATCGTATGGAAAGACAATAAATAATATGTACCAAGCCATGATCCGCCGGCAGGCGGATCACACACAATTTGATGATCATTTTTAAGTTATAATATGTCGTGAAACCTGGTTTTGAGCGCCATGGCGAGCTCCGTCCTGCCCCTGGCGGGACCGATAAAACAAAATATAAACGGATGAATGAATAAAAAAGCCCTGATCATCAGGGCTTTTTTTGTTTGAGTTTTTTTTTAATAAAATTAACTTGAAAGCGTAGTGTTTTCTTGGAGCTAAATTATTTATCTTCGTGTTATTGAATTGAGATTGTTTATTTTTATTTTCAAAAATATGTTGCTATTTATTAGTGGTCCGGAAATATTTTTAATTGTGCTAGTGGTTCTGTTGTTGTTTGGTTCGAAGAAAATTCCCGAGATGGCCCGGGGTATGGGTAAAGGAATGCGGGAATTTAAGAGAGCTACTGATGAGATTAAAGATGAGATCAATAAAAGTTCTTCTGATGTCATGAACGATGTGCGGGATATTCAAACAGAAATCAATAAACAGGACATTGATTCCAAAACTGATGATTCGTCAAAAGAAGTGGATGGTCATGATAAAGCGTCTTCTGATGCTAATACATCTTTGGATCCTGGGATTGAGGAGACGGAAAAGGATATTGATGCGGAGAGTCCTGGTAATAGCGGATATCCGGATGAAGACCTGAATGATGATCATGACCAGAAATCCCGGGAGTGAGATGGAATATTTACTGCTTTTTGCTGGTTTTTTTCTTTTATTATACGGAGGTCATTTTCTTGTTAGAGGGAGCGTTGCGCTGGCGCATCATTTTAATGTCTCAAGACTTGTTGTTGGAGTGGTAATTGTATCATTGGGTACCTCTGCTCCTGAGTTAGTGGTGAGTTTGCAAGCTGCTTTTCAGGGGCATCCGGATATTGCTCTGGGTAATGTAGTTGGGTCAAATGTCTCAAATATTGCTTTAGTATTGGCTTTAAGCGCTATTGTACTTCCTATTGGCGTTAAACGAGATACTATACGGATTGATATGCCAGTGATGCTTTTAGCCAGTCTTTTGCTTTTCGTTATGATGCTTGATGGAATACTGGTTGCCTGGGAAGGTCTTTTGTTTGTATTGTTTTTAGCTGGTTTTATTTTTCTTTCTCTTCGCCGTTCAAGAAAATTTCAGAAAAAAATTCAGGCGAAATTGCCTTTGCCTAATTATCCTTTATGGATTTCCGTGTTACTTGTTGTGCTTTCTTCTGTAGCTCTTGTTTTTGGAGCTAATTGGCTTATTACTGGGGTTACAATATTGGCTCGTGATTTTGGTATTAGCGAGCGGGTTATTTCGATTACGGTTATTGCTTTTGGCACTAGCTTGCCCGAGCTGGCAACTTCGATTATAGCAGCATTTCAGAAAGAATCTGATATATCTATCGGGAATATTGTAGGTTCAAATATCTTTAATATCATGGGGGTGTTAGGTATTACTTCGGTCTTTCATCCTATTGACGTGAATCCGGACATCCTTCATTTTGATATTTATTGGATGCTTGGTATTTCATTTTTATTGTTTATTTTTATTATACCTTTGACAAAAAGTATATTAACACGTTTTAAAGGAGCTGTTCTTTTTGCAATTTATTTGCTTTATGTGTGTCTTCTTTTTGTAAATGATGTCCAGTCATGATTGAAACCAGGAAAATAACAAAAAAATATGGTGATCTTGAGGTGCTTAAAGGCATTAATATTATGATCGATAAAAGCGAAATTGTAACGATCGTGGGGCCTAGTGGTGCTGGAAAAACAACTTTGCTTCAGATTATAGGCACCTTGAGTCGACCTACAGCAGGAGAGTTATGGATTGCTGATGTGGCTGTTCAAGAGCTCAATTCTAATGATCAGGCCAGATTTAGGAATAATAAAATAGGTTTTATTTTCCAGTTTCATCACCTGCTTCCCGAATTTTCTGCTTTTGAGAATGTTTGTATACCTGGCTTTATTGCACAGCGCAGTAAAAAGGAGGTTTTAGGGAAGGCTCATGATTTATTAAATTACCTTGGCCTGGAAAATCGTCTTCATCATAAACCGTCAGAAATGTCTGGGGGGGAGCAGCAACGCGTTGCTGTGGCAAGAGCGCTTATTAATGATCCTGAAGTTATTCTTGCTGACGAGCCTTCAGGTAATCTTGATTTTCAGAGTAAGCGGAATCTTCATAACTTATTCTTTGAGTTAAGAGATCGTTTTGGACAAACCTTTGTTATTGTGACGCATAATAAAGAATTAGCTCAAATGTCCGACCGGATGTTGTCAATGAAAGATGGCCTTATCTCTGATCAGGATTTTATTATTTAATAACT
>CAZSGN010000041.1:0-14903 GCA_964606415.1 uncultured Bacteroidales bacterium | reverse complement strand
ATATTGGAAAATATCAACAAGAAAGATCACTTGTATTAACAGATGGCGAATACCACCAGGCTCTTGACATCGATGAAATGCGGGATGTCTGGCACGAAACCTCTGCTTATCTGGACAGTAAACAAACAAAAAACAACCTTTCGCTTGAAAGAAAGAAAAATTATAAAACCCAACCCCTATCATATCAGTTCCTGCCAACATTTACAGGAAGATTAAAGGATTATCAATGTGAGCCTGAAAGAAAAGCCGAAACAGGCATCAAAACAGCTATTATCCGGGAAAAAGGAGTAAACGGTGACCGGGAAATGGCCTGGGCCATGTATCTGGCCGGGATGGATGTCAAAGATGTACATATGACAGACCTTATTGCCGGCAGGGAGACACTGGAAGATATCAACATGATTGTCTTCGTCGGCGGTTTTTCCAATTCAGATGTCCTGGGCTCTGCCAAGGGTTGGGCAGGCGCTTTTATGTATAACCCAGCCGCAAAAAAAGCCCTGGACCAGTTTTATGCAAGGCAAGACACTTTAAGCCTGGGTATTTGTAATGGTTGCCAACTTATGGTTGAGTTGGGACTTGTTTCAGGAAAAAAAGGTGCAAAACCCAAAATGCAACATAATGACAGCCAAAAATTTGAGTCTGCATTCTTAAATGTTGATATTCCTCAAAGCCCTTCTGTCATGCTATCATCACTCCAAAATGCAAGATTAGGTATCTGGATCGCTCATGGCGAAGGGAAATTTAATCTGCCCGGTGGCCCGGAAGCCTACCATGTGGCATTAAAATACAGCTATAACCAATATCCGGGCAATCCGAATGGTTCAGATGCAAGCACAGCCGGTATTTGTTCGGAAGATGGCCGTCATCTGGCCATGATGCCCCACCTGGAACGTGCTATTTATCCGTGGAACTGGGCACACTACCCCAACGAGAGAAAAAATGATGAAATAAGCCCATGGATTGAAGCTTTTATCAATGCAAAAAATTGGATTCAATCAAAAAAATAGCTTGGTTTGATCATGCACTAATAAATAACTCACTCCCGCAAGCGTCCGCTTGTGGCAGCAAAAGTATTTTTTAATGCAGATCGGGCGTTTATTACATTACCAAACGGTCTTGCTTTTACCGCCGTCAACAACAAACGTTTGGCCAGTGATATAACCGGACACATCCGAAAGCAGGAAAAGAGCCATTTTGGCAAATTCCTCCGTTGTTCCAAACCTCTTCATAGGAATTTTGCTGAGCATCGCTTCCCGGACATCCTCATGTGTTTTTTGAGCCTGTGCTGCTTGATGCTCGATTAAATTTTCAACCCGCGAAGTATTAATAATACCCGGAACAATATTATTGATGCGAATTCCCTGATCAGCCAATTCATAAGACAAAGTTTTAACAAGGCTGGTAACACCCGATCGCATAACATTGGAAAACAACAGATTTTCAATTGGTTCTTTAACTGAAAGCGAGGTCATTGTTAAAATAGATCCATTCTGATGGTCTTTCATAAAAGGCAAAGCCTCGCGAATAAGACGAACTGCACTCAACAAAACAAGATTATAGGCATCATGCCAATCCTCATCCGAAAAATCATCAAATTTTCCCGGCTTAGGGCCTCCCGTATTAACAACCAACTTATTAACCGGGCCAAAATGATTAACGGTTTTTTTATACCAGTTATTAATCGAATCATAATCAGTCACATCCATTGGTATCGCCAAAACATCATTGCCAGTTTCACCCTGGATCAATTCAGCAGCCTGTCTGATCCTTTCTTGATTACTGCTGCCAATACTCACTTTTGCACCTTCGATTGAAGCCTGCCGTGCAATTTCATATCCTAAGCCCCGGCTTGCCGCTGAAACCATCAAAACCCGGTCTTTTAAATTTAAATCCATATTTCAATTATTTTCTTTTGTTTGACCATATAACGAATAAAGCATATAAAGATAAAGAGGGACTGTATCTTGGGACATATCATCAAAATACAGGTATAACGAAACTTCCATATCATCGCCCTGTAAATGATCCAGAACATTTTCAGTTGTAGGCCTGAGAACAATTTTATTCACAGAATCAGAAGGAACAGAATCAAGCGATGCAATAGGCGCTTCATTCGAACTTGAAACATTAGAATAAATATCAACTTTAGAAATAAAAGATAAATGATGAGCCGAATCAGTTGAAATCGTACATGCATCCAATAAAGCTTTAGTAAGAAGTTCGGGTTCTGTATTAGCCATTTGAAACGCCCGTTCCAAATTATTATCCACCGAGCTATTTAACAAAGCAAATTGTTGATTTGAATCCAATATCAACATCAAAGTATCATGATAAGCTTTTCTAAATCCAACAGATTCCGATTTATTCGTGCACCCAGATACAATAAAATAGAGCAAAAGCAAAAAAGAGAGATAATGGTTCATTAGAATATATGTTTGGTTAAACATCTGCATTTCAATGGTTATAATGACGGACAAACGTATATCATCAAAAAGACTCATAAATAAGTGTATCCTCATTCACGTTTTTAAGTAAAATATCATCAACTGCTCCGCAACCGGAGAACAAAAAATGGATTCCTGCAAATTTTCCCATTTGTTCAGGATAATTGCATGAAAAAATTTCCTTTTTATTTATAAAAAGACAAAGCTCCTGATTAGAAGTTTTGATCCCTACCCTGATCCAATCAAAGAATTGTATTCCAAGCGAACTAAGATCTGCATTTTTCCCTTCTATCTCTAATCCTCCGGCTTTAATATTACTCATGCTGCTGCATCCCTTATTGGTAAATAAAATATTCAAATCCTCTTTGGTTCCTAATAAACAAATGGCAACAGTATAACAACCAGCCCAGGTATTTATTGGCTCGGCTTTAATATCAGCCTCAAAAAAAACCTCATCTAAAGAAAGGTCAAATGGTCTGATAAATTTAAATTCCGTTTGAAAAGCCTTATTCGTATCAATATCAAAATCATTTACCAACCCAGGCGTAAATATGAACTTTCGCCCATCTTTTATTTGATCGGGATCCACATGAAAATAATCAGAATCTGAAATAATTGCAGGCCACCATCCTTTCGATTTAACCATCACATTATGTTGCGCCAAAATTTTATTATTGTATTTCATCTTCATTCTGTAATAATAAGGAGCATAATAAGTATGTGTAACAATATGATTCTTTTGGGGAAGCACCATTTCCCTTTTCGAATAATACTCTCCAAAATCAAGTATAACGTCCTCATCAAAATTTGAAATATCATAATTTACAGCAACAGTATGGGGTACGCTACCTTTTAAATTTCTCCCGCTAAAATAAAAAGAAGGAATATTATCTCCAGATAAAGAAAAACCATTTAACAAGAATAAGTTGATTAAATAAAGAATACAAAAAACAATCAATGAAGGAACCAATATCCATTTGACAGATTTTTCCTTTTCATTAATAAACTGTTTGATTTGCCCCAAAAAATGAGATGACTTATTTTTTTGACCGTATTCATGCCAATTGGCATAACCCAGGTACCTTACAAGCGTATTTTTCGTTTCCTTTTGAAAATTAAACGCTCGCTTAAAAAGCTTATCTTTATCTTTCCCAAAAAAACGTTTGAGCGTTGACACACTTAAACCAACTCCTGTCTTTTTATGAATATCATCACTAAGACTGACAAAGTAATGATGAGACCAGTCGGCTGAGCGCCCGCATCCTATCTTATGCTCAATTTCTTTTATGCATTTCTGGATTAATACTATTTCTCGTTGAGATACATTTCTCATAATTCCTGACAAGTAATTTTCTAAGATAATAATAATAAAAACAAATACCAAAGATCTCCTGTATCATACCGATTAATAAATTCGTAATTAATTACGAATTTATTAATCAGCAAAACCAAATATAAAAAGAATCACATGCAGATTTGGGTGAGCATAAAATGTTTCATATGTTTGCACTATGAGATGGTATTATAATAATCTCGAAGAAGCTCATGAGACCGGTGCATATATGTATTTTTTAATGCTCATGATTTTTTCGTAAGGCAACATGAAGCACGGTTTAATCTTCCTCCCTTTGAGGCAACGATCAGAAATAATATGCTCAATCCCAATATTGAAAAATGGTGATGGAAAATTTTTGCTGGCAACTAAATTTAACCCGAATTAAACGATTATTCCCTTCGGTCATGAACTAAAAGTTTCGCCCGACAATTAAGAAAAAAAAAGAAATCCACAAAAAAAAGTAAAAGCCAGGACAAAAAACACTATATTATTACACATGGCAACATATAAAATAATTTAGAGCCTGTCTATAAACTCAAGTGCTTGGATCATAATGTTCGATGACGAGGCTTGCGAAGTCTCAAAATGCAGCGTTTACTGGTGTAAATGAGCATTTTTTGGGACAAGCATAACGAAGTTAGTGGACATTATGGACGAATTCTAATTAAAGTGGCTATACCCAATCACAAACCCAGATTTAGGTGAAATATATCATTCAGGAAAGAAAATCCGGGAATAATAAGCTTATTCCTTCCCCTCTTCTAACAAATGTTCAAGACGAATTTTCAATATATTAATACTAAATGGTTTCCGTATATAATCGTCAGCACCCGAAACCAAACCCTGCATCATATCTTCATCTGACTGCTTAGCCGTAAGCAAAATAACAGGTATACGGGCATTTTCAGGATCTTCCTTCAGTGTTTTAACCACTTCAATGCCGTCCATTCCAGGCATCATGATATCACAAATAATAATATCGGGTCTGGATGCCGAGACCAAATCCAATGCCTGCAAACCATCAGCAGCTTCAATAATATCATACTTTTTTTTAAGCTCTTGCCTCAAATAAAGACGCAAATCCTCATGATCGTCAACAATTAATACAGTCTTTTTTTCCATTGCTCTTAGTTAACCGTGAAAAATAATAAATACCTATTCATACAACAATCTCATTACAAAAAACAATCACCAAATCCCCATTTAAATTTATATGCTAATATGACTAAAACCAGATAACAAGTCAAGTAACTCTTTCCTGTTAAAAGGTTTAGAAATATATTCTCCGAAGCCCGCATTAAGACAAGCCTCACGATCTGTTTCCATAGCATGAGCAGTCTGCGCGATCAGACTTACAAAAGGATATTTCTCCTTAATAATTTTAGCCAAATCAATACCATTCATTCCTGGTAACTGAATATCAACCAGCGCAATATCAACATGGTGAGCATCTAAATAAGCAAGCGCTTCACTGGCATCCTGGACAACTTTAATAATAGGGTAATGATCCTCCAGGTAAGCATGAATAAGTTGGCCAGTAGAAGGATCATCTTCTACGACAAGAATAGTCGCCCCCGATAATTTAGGGCTCTCTTTTTCATGAAAATCATTCTTCGCATACATCTTAGTCCTGCGGGCAGGAATCATAAATTTAAACATAGACCCCCCCTGCTTATCACCAGGTTCTTCAATCCATATTTCCCCTCCAAGATGTTCGACAATACCTTTACAAATAGACAACCCTAAGCCAGTACCACCATAGCTCCTTGTATTGTAATCTTCTATCTGAATAAAACGACTAAAGACACGTTCACGCTGATCTTCAGGAATACCAATACCGGTATCCCTGACATAAAACAATATCCGCTCATGTTCATCTAAAGAAAAGCCCCATTCAACAAACCCTTTTTCCGTAAACTTAAGAGCATTATTAATAAGATTATTAAAGACCTGCATTAATCCCGTTGACGAAGAACGAATCACCACATCATCAGCGGTATCATCAACAAAAACCTTAAGTTGAACATTGTGCTCTTTATCTTTATCCAGTAATAGCTTTTGCTTTTGAGCCTCATAAATATCATAAATCATGTTCTTCACGGAGAACGTTTCCATACTCAAATGAAATTGACCAGCTTCTATCTTCGATATATCTATAATGTCAGATATAATTTGCAACAAATCATTACTCCTTTTCCGGATAATATCCAGATACTGAACCCGCTCATTGTCTTCAATACCCGGCTCATTTAATAAGTTAGAAAAACCAACAATAGCATTAATCGGCGTTCTTATCTCATGGGACATATTAGCAAGAAAAGCAGATTTCAACTGATCCGACTCTTTTGCTTTTTTAATAGCTTCCCTTAATTTCTTTTCGGTATTTTTAAGATGAGTAATATCCCTGGCAATCAACAAAATTGAAGTTATCACACCTTCATCATTATATTCAGGCGTATAGCGCAGGTCAAGGTGAACCTCCTTGTCATTACGGAAAGTAACAGCTTCCCTGGATAAATTTCTTTGTTGAATAATCGCCTGCCAACAAGAGCGATCAATATCCTCACGAACTTTTTCCGGCAAGGCCGGGTTATCTGATAGTTTCAAACCCTTCATCGCTTTCGGGTCGGTTTGAAAAAAATCAACAGCAGATTGATTAATAAAAAGAATATGCCCCTCCCGGTCAAGCCTGAAAATGAGGTCTTCAGAATTCTGAGTAAGAGACCGGTAACGGCTTTCCCTATCCGCGAGCATCATCTCTGCGTGCTCGCGCTGTTCCTGCCTGAGCCGTATGGTTTCCAACAACTTATTGAATTCCTCATTCAACATCCCTATCTCATCGTGAGATTTAATTTTACTCTGCAAGGTATAATCTTCATTATCCGAAACCTTTTTAATAATATTAGTCAGATTAATAATCGGCCGGCTAATAATACGCTGTAGAAACCAGGCAAACATAATTGATAACAAAGTAATAACTGAAATAATAACTGAAAGGATCAAAAGATAGTTCTCAACAAGACCGGAAAAATTAGTATCAGCAATAACGTACAAAGTGCCATATAGCTGATCATCCAGATTAACAGGCTCAACAAGATGTAACAAATCATCCTCGAAACGATAGCCTGTTTTAAAAGGAACATTATGATGAGCAACTTTTGTATCCTCACTACTTTCCTTATTGTAAGAAGCGAAAACGGCTCCCTGCTCATCATAAAGGATCGCCGTCAAAATATGTGGCATGGACTCCAGGTTCGATAAAATTTCCCTGGCACGATGAGGACTTCCAAAATCAAGGGGCACAACACAAAAATCGGATAAAAGCCGGGCCTGCGTACGTACCTGTTCAACCTGATCATTTTTTGCTTTTTGAATATCAAAGAAAAACAAACTACCCACGGCTGTCAGGACGCCAGATAATGTCACAACAATAATAATACCTGTAATTTTAAAGTTAATTGACCGCATAGTTTGCTTTTACTTTTCGATTATTTTTGCATATTCAAGAAACCGCATATCAACCTCAAGCCCTGAATTAACAATTTCTCCGGGGTTTACCGCAAAATGCAGTGTGCCTTTATCCGTGAGATAAAAATTTACATGAGCCCCTGAGCGCGCCATTCCTTCAGACTCTCCAACCAGGAGCACCGGCTGACCAGATAAAGCATCCCTCAATTTATCAAGTTTCCCACGCTCCTCCTCAGGAACAATAAGCATTTTCATATTAGCTTTGGTCAGCTCTGCAGAATCTATTTCAATGATTTTAACAGGAATGTTGTGGACAGTACGTCCTGAAAAATAAGAACGCATTTTTGATGTTAACGAGCTCTCACCAAAAACCGCTATTTTAAATGAAGAATCTTCTAATGAGTAATCAGGCCATCCGAAATAATTGGTAAACTTAAATAAATAAGCAATTTTCACGTCCTCTTGTGATAATTGATCTCCCCGCCCCTCAAATTTAAAAGATGCCATTAGCAAGCAAACACCCACCATCACGAGCATATACAAATGCTTCTTAAATATATAATCACTATTAAACATTACATCATTTAAATTCACCAATTCTATTTAGAACCTGTCAGTAAAGTCGAGCGTTTGATCTGTCATGTTCAAGTCCGCGGCGTGCTCAAAATCTAAACCACAGAATACCAGCGTATTTGAAGATTTATGTTTTGAGCAACAACGAAGAAATTGAACGTTATAGACAAACTCTCCTTAACCAAAGATAATGATTATCATGATTAAAAAAAACTGAACCTCCATATACTCAAATAAGTTTTTTTACGAGAGGCATAATAGAAAGTTACACTTAATCTCACCATTTTCTAAGAAAATCATTAATTTTCAAAATTAAAAAAGCTTAAATATCGTGTTGACACAGCCATTAAATTATCAAAATTTATTTGTCAAATTGATCCTTTTTTTGACAATAGCTTCCTTGCCAGCGGAAACTAAGGCACAAAAAGTATATCATCACATTCAGAATGAATCCGTTTATCATTATCTTGATGAAATGGCAGGAATGGGACTAATCGAAATCAGCAGCACTATTAAACCATTCACGAGAACATTTATTGCTAATCAATTAAAACACATAGAAGAAAATAAAGAAAAATTAAATCCCCGCCAAAAACAGGATCTCCATTTCTTTTTAAAAGATTTTAATAAAGAATTAAAACGCGGGGAGCAATTTAAAAAAAGAAAAGATCTTTTTTATTATTCAGACTCATCATTCACCATATCCGTCAATCCGATATTAGGTTTTCGTTCATTCAACCACCATCAGGACCAGATATTCCACCGTTGGAATGGCGCCGAAGCCTTTGCCTATTTCGGAGACCGTATCGGTGCATATGCCAGTTTAAGAGATAATCATGAGTCGCGGATGATTTCGCTCGAACCTTATCTAAATCAACGAACCGGCGGCAATTACAAATATGTTGATAATGGGGGAGACTACAGTGAAATGCGGGGTGGCATTACTTTCACCTGGGACTGGGGTCATGCAGGTCTTGTTAAAGACCATATTGAATGGGGATCCAATAACAATGGGGCAAATATTTTTTCCCCGAAACCACCTTCATTCACGCATTTTAAATTATCAATAAACCCCGTTGAATGGTTCCGTTTCAATTATTTTCACGGATGGCTTATTTCTGAAATAGTTGACAGCACAAGGAGCTACCAATTTACCAATGCTTATGGAACTTCATCCCGCGATGTGTTAAGAAGAAAATACATATCTGCCAACATGTTCAGTTTCAGGCCATTTACCCGCACCTGGGTCAGCGCAGGTAATTCAATTATTTTTGGGGATGCATGGTACCCGGGATATGCCATTCCTTTCCTATTTTATAAATCTGTAGACCACACATTAAATGCAACAGATAAAGCCGGGAACAATGTAGGCCAAAATTCTCAAATGTTTTTCAATTTATCATCCAGGGCAATCAACCAACTACATCTTTATGCATCAGTATTTATTGATGAATTGGCAATATCAAGATTCACTAAACCAGATGAATACAACTTTGTCAGCTACAAAACCGGTTTCAGGGTATACAATCTGCTTCCCAACACCTATTTTACCGGCGAATGGACCAGAACCAACCCACTTGTTTACCGGCATCATATCCCTATAACAACCTTTAGCTCGAACGGTTATAACCTGGGTCATTATTTAAAAGACAACGCCGAAGAATATTATTTCGACGTGGGTTTCCGGCCATTTAGAGGCATGCATATTGAATTATCATATAATTATGCCAGGCACGGGGAAGACCATACAGCACTGGGCACAAAAAGAGTAGGGATTCCCTTTATGGAAGAAGTGATATGGCGTAAAAAAGCATATGTTTTAGACCTCAGTTACGAGATTATTCATCAGGCATTTGTAACCTTAACATACAAAAATCAACAATTTTCTGGCGATGTTAAGACATTTACAGCACCCTTTTTCAGCGAAGCCGAACATCTCTTTATTGCCGGGCTCAATGTTGGATTTTAAAAAAGGTTTTTCCCTTTTGAGCATTGCGTTATTTTCATTATTTAAAGCAGCAAGCCGCAAAATTGAAACATGACAATATGAACACCATAGACAGGTGCTAAATGCCATTTTTATCAAGGTAACCGAAAACATTTTAAAGATACCACCCTTCGAAAAAAAAAAATGTTAAATTTGCTTCATATCAGGATAGAAGATTCTTAAACAAACAATCAGATATGGCAGAACTTAAAGGAAAAATTGCTCAGGTGATCGGACCAGTAGTTGATGTAAGTTTTGATGTTGGCGGCAAGCTACCCAAAATTCATGATGCACTGGAAATCCCCAGAGAGGGGAAAGACACACTTATTGTCGAATGTCAGCAACACATTGGCGAAAGCATTGTCCGAACCATTGCCCTTGATTCAACAGATGGATTATCCAGAGGGATGGAAGCTATTGCAACAGGATCACCAATTCTCATGCCTGATGGAGAAAAAATCAAAGGGCGCTTACTTAATGTCATCGGCCGCCCGATCGATGGTCTTGGTGATGTATCCTATGAAGGTGGTTACCAAATTCATAATAAAGCGCCAAAATTTGAAGATTTAAAAACAGAGTCAGAAGTATTATACACAGGTATCAAAGTCATTGACCTGATTGAACCCTATGCAAAAGGCGGCAAAATTGGATTATTCGGAGGAGCAGGTGTTGGCAAGACCGTCATCATTATGGAACTGATCAACAACATTGCCAAAAAATATTCAGGCCTATCTGTATTTGCTGGGGTAGGTGAACGGTCAAGAGAAGGAAACGATCTGCTACGTGAAATGATCGAGTCAGGCGTTATTAAATATGGCAAAGCTTTTGAAAAAAGCATGGAAGAAGGAGGATGGGACATATCCAAAGTCGATCACAGTGAACTGGAAAAATCCCAGGCAACACTGGTCTTCGGACAAATGAACGAACCCCCGGGTGCCCGCGCAACAGTAGCCCTAAGTGGCTTAACCGTTGCTGAATCTTACAGGGATGGAGGAGAATCAGGACAAGGAAAAGACATTCTCTTCTTTGTCGATAACATCTTCCGCTTTACCCAAGCCGGATCAGAAGTTTCAGCACTTTTAGGCAGAATGCCTGCAGCAGTAGGTTATCAGCCAACCCTGGCAACAGAAATGGGGGCAATGCAGGAAAGGATCACCTCTACCAATAAAGGCTCTATCACTTCCGTTCAGGCAATTTATGTGCCTGCCGACGATTTAACGGATCCAGCGCCAGCCACAACATTCTCCCATCTCGATGCAACAACCGTTTTAAGTCGTAAAATTTCCTCTCTCGGCATTTACCCAGCCGTAGATCCTTTGGATTCAACATCCAGGATTCTCACAAGGGAAATTGTTGGAGATGATCACTATAGCACTGCTGAAAGAGTAAAAGAATTATTACAGCGCTACAACGAACTTCAGGATATTATCGCTATTTTAGGAATGGATGAGCTGTCTGAAGAAGATAAATTGGTTGTTCACCGTGCCAGAAGAGTACAGCGATTTTTATCCCAGCCTTTCCATGTTGCTGAACAGTTCACCAATATTCCTGGTGCATTTGTAAGCATCGAAGACACCATTAAGGGATTTAAAATGATTATGGATGGGGAAGTTGATGAGTATCCTGAAGCAGCATTTCATTTAGTTGGTACCATTGAAGATGCCATTAAAAAAGGGGAACAACTCCTAAAAGAAAGCAAATAAATGATGCGACTTGATATTGTAACTCCGGACCAAAAGGTCTACTCCGGCAATGTCACTTTGGTGAAAGTACCTGGCAGCAAAGGATCTTTTGAAATACTACATAACCATGCCCCTATCATTTCATCATTAGACAAAGGTGAAATAAAAATTATTGATGAAGAAAATAACACCATTTTCTTTGATATCAAGGGCGGCCTGATTGAAGTAAAACATAATCAAATTACTGTGCTGGCAAAAAACCTCAGCCAACGGACTTAAAAAAAGTTTTATAATCAGGCTTTTATACAATTATCATTTTATAATGTCCCCGGATTGCTTTTCAATCCATATGTTATATTTATTAAATAACCATCCCGGTGATCCCTAAATCCTTTGATGAGGCCGGCCAATCAATACAACAATTACTTAACCACCTGATGCTACCCAGAATCTGTCTATAAACAAATGTCTGAATCAGAATATTTGAGAACAAAGTTTGTGAAGTCCCAAAATGTGCAGTTTACTGATGTAAATAAACAATTTAGGGACAAGCCTAACAAAGTTAGCGGACATTATGGACGAGCATGGATTAATAATCCTAATGGTATTCAACAATTTTAGCTTTAATATCATTGCTGTCAAGAAAATGCTTAATCGAAGGAACATTCGGCCTTGGGACAACAATGTAGCATTCACCGCGCCTGGCATGAGCGTAAATCGAAAAAAGTTTTATTTTCTCCGGATTAGGATGATTTTCGGTAACAATTTCAAAAACATCTTCTTTCTGGATTCCTTTCGCAAGCACATCTGGCGTATAGGCTTTTCCCTTATTCCTCCATTTTATTTGGTCAGGAGACCGGAAACCTTTAAAATGCCTTGTCTGTATTACACCCCGCTTCTTTTCAGTCAAGTCATCAATTACCGCTTTTACCACCTCTTTTTTATCAATATTTTTTGTTCTCATAAATCTTCTCTCCATCCATTAATTATACACTTTCCGGCAAACCAGTAACCACAACAAAGCTAAAAAATAAACGCATCATAAAAAGATACTGATTCTTGTCATAAACAATATAACAAAGCAAAAATCATTCCTGATCATTGATATGATCTTCACTAGTCAAAAGAGGCGATGCATCCAGCTTTTCAATATTAAGCAGATGAATTAATACATCCAGCGATTCCGTAATTTCCTGAATTTTATTAGATGATAGTTCCCCGAGTTTTGATGCAAGTTTATCATGCAACAAAGGCGGAACCTGGCTCCTTAACTTTTCACCCTTTGATGTTAATATTATATGTGTCACTCTTTTATCTCCGGTTTTAGGCAATTTAGCTACAAAACCTTTTTTTTCAAGTCGCTGAATAATGCCAGTTACAGTACTTGAATTGAGATTAAGGTAATGGCGGATATCATGCTGTGTGCTGTGATAATCTGCACATTCACTCAGATAATTAAGACATAAAAGCTGGGTTATACTAATACCATACTCCTTTTGGATTTTTTTAGACTCCAAATTAATAGACCTTACAATCTTTCTGATTTTAATAAGAATATGGGTTGACTCAATCATTGCTCCTGTAGTATATTAATTTAATAATCTGGCTTTTATATAATATACGATGCCGTTTAAAACAGAAAAAAAAGAATAACATTTTAATTACAAAGTTATGACTTTTCCCGTTAAGTTCTATGCAAACAATCTCTTTTTAAAACAAAACGCACACAAAAACAAAAAACTGAATTGAGCCAGACAGCTAGTCAGCCTGCATAAGAAGAATGATGATGATAGCGGTTTAACTCAAGACACTCCGCTTCAATATTCTTTAAAAAAAAGACTTCTTCTGGAAGCATATGATGATGGCGAAATGAATAAACAGAATGAATGTCATGATAACGGCCGGTCAGATGACTCTCAATCATTTTTATAATGGATGATTGTGAATTATCATTATCAACACCATCATTGAGCAGCATAGAAAAAAAATCATAAATGAAATAATAACGTTGGTAAAAAAGCTGCACTCCTGTCGAATCGGGGAAGAAAGAGCAAAAGTGATCAAACCGGCTAACCACATTATCAATTACCTGTTGTGGTAACTGAGCGATAGCGATTCCCCTGAGCAAATATATTTCCGTGTATCTGAATACCCCCAAAGCACCAAAAGCCTCTAAATCATCAGCCATACAAAGCAAGCGCAACAGCCATTTTTCTTCTGTCATATTCGGCGAATCCGGCTGCTTTTTATACATCTTATCATCATGATGAACAATAGCATTGAGCAATGCTTTAAAGTATCCATCCAAAATACCCGGCCCGGCACTCAAAAAGTCCTCACATATTTTCCGGCTTTCTTCACCATGGGTTTTATTGATGGTGCGACTCATACCAGCATCATGAAACATTACCGCAATAAGCAAAGCTTCAATAAATGCTGCTGAAAACAAGACCCCTTCCCTATTCTTTTGCTGAAGAAGTATTTTTGTGATGACCCATGTTCGAAAATGATGATCCTGATCATGCGAAACCAATTTCTGTCCTTTAAAAAGAGACCGGAGATAATTGTAAGAAGACGGCAACCACTTATCCTCAGCTTGCTTAATTTTTAGATCCAGGGGAGCCTGATAATCCTCAAACATAATTAATCCTAATCAGATTGGTTTTACCACGTTTGGAAACAGGCGAACTACCAACATGAATAACCACTTCTCCTTCACTGATCAAATCCTGTTTTTTAAGAAATTCAATAGATTGTTGTATAGCCATCTCAATATCAGGCTCCTCATCATTATAGAAAGCCCTAACCCCCCACAAAAGGGATAATTTACGGATAATTGCCTTATTTGGTGTAATAGCAAAAATATCAGCTGCCGGTCTGTAACTACTTACTTTGTAAGCTGTGTTTCCACTATGAGTGAAAACAATAATAGCTTTTGCATCTGTTTGTTTAGCCAGATTAACGGCACTAAAACAAATTGAATCAGGCAAAAACCGGGCAGTATTATTAACAGGTTTTTTCTCCAGGTAAAAATCAAAACCATTGGACTCTGTCCAATCAATAATTTTCTGCATATTCTTAATAACCTGCACAGGATATTTACCAACAGATGTTTCACCGCTTAACATCAACACATCAGAGCCATCCAGAACAGCATTAGCAACATCATTCGCCTCAGCCCTGGTAGGATTAAAATTTTCAATCTGACTTTCCATCATCTGGGTGGCAATAATAACAGGCTTATACAAATAAATAGCCTTATTAACAATTTGTTTTTGAATAAGCGGCACCCGATCAAAAGGAACTTCAACACCCAAATCACCACGAGCAATCATAATGCCATCGGACACATCAATAATTTCATCAATTTCATCAAGCGCCTCTGGCTTCTCAATCTTAGCAATAACCCCTGT
>CAZSGN010000040.1:0-15077 GCA_964606415.1 uncultured Bacteroidales bacterium | reverse complement strand
ATATTAAATAAGTGTGAAACTTATCAGCTCAAAAAATTAAAACCTGGCGACAAGGGGCATGCGTCGGCCGATACCGAAAGCCTTTGATGATATACGAAGCATGGGGGGAGCCTGGTATCTTTTATATTCATTTTTATTGATCAGATTGATGATTTTGGTAATTAGATCATGATCATATCCTTCAGTGGCTATTTCTTCAGGTGATTTGTGTTGTTCGATATATCTGAATAAGATCTGGTCAAGAAGTTCATAATCTGGTAGTGAATCGGAATCTTTTTGCTCCGGCCTTAATTCAGCCGATGGCGCTTTGGTGATAATATTATTCGGAATGATTTCCGTATCCCGGTTAAGATAATGAGCCAGTTGATAAAGCTCTGTTTTATATACATCGCCTAAAACACTCAATCCTCCGGCCATGTCTCCGTATAAGGTGCTGTAACCCACAGCTGCTTCGCTTTTGTTAGAGGTGTTAAGCAGAATATACCCAAATTTATTTGATAATGCCATTAATAAAACACTCCTGATACGTGCCTGTATATTTTCCTCTGTTGTATCCTCCGGCATATCTTTGAATAAAGGCTTCAGGAGTTGCTGGAATTCTTTAAAAACAGGATCAATCCGCAGGGTATCATATTTAACCCCCAGGTTTTTGGCTAATTGGACCGAATCGTCAATAGAATGCCCCGAAGAGTATGGAGAGGGTAACAGTAGAACATGTATGTTTTCAGGGCCTAGGGCTTCACTGGCTAACGCACAGGTAATGGCTGAGTCAATGCCCCCGGAAAGGCCGAGCGTTGCTTTGGTGAAATGCTGTTTGCGGAAAAAGTCTTTGATACCTAAGAGTAAAGCATCATGAATTTGTGCGGTTTTATCTTTAAGGCCTTCGGTTTTCTGTGAAAGCAGGGGGCTTGTGTTTTTATGTTCAATATCAATCAGTTGATAATCTTCTGCAAAGGAGGCCATCTCACATACAATATCTCCTTCTTCATTGATGAGCATCGATTCTCCTTCAAAAATAAGTTCGGTATTTGCACCTACCTGATTGACATAAACGAGCGGCATCTGGTATCTTTTGGCCTTTTGCCGGAATATTTCTTTTTTACTTTTTATACGGCTGGAAGAAAAAGGTGAGGCGGCAATGTTGATGATAAAATCCGGTTTGTAATGGCTAAGCTCTTCCATAGGAGTTACCTTATATAAATTACTCCGGGACAGAGGTGTGTCGGTTGGTTGTTCATCCCATAAATCTTCACAAATGGTCAGGGCAATTTTTTTTCCTTTATAGGCAAGTATGTTAAAATCTGTATTCGATTCAAAATACCGGTATTCATCAAAAATATCATAAGTGGGTAAGAGGGTTTTGTGTTGTATCTTTTGGATTTTGCCATCAAACAAAACATAGGCAGAATTAAAAAGCGGTTTTCCCTTTTGATCTGGATTCAAAGAAGGGGCGCCAATAATTGCTGCTATATTCTGGCAATAAGGAGCAATTGTTTCAATACTCTGATAACTTTTATTAATGAATTTTTTGTGTTCCAGCATATCTTGTGGCGGATAGCCACAAACAGATAATTCTGAAAAAACAACAAGATCGGCCTGATCTCTTTTTGCTTTTTCAATTGTTTCAATTATTCTTCCCTTGTTGTATTTAAAGTCTCCAATGGTGTAATTTATCTGAGCAAGTGCGATCTTCATTATTATGTTCTTTTCTGTTATGGATGTTGTAAATATATGCTAAAAAATCAGGCCAACCCGTAAAGCAAGATTAGAGGAAGTAATCAATTGATCATCACTGGTGATATCAAGAATGCCATTATTGTACATGAATCCTGCCATGATGGCGCTGGAACCACCTAATGAATATTCAATTCCAAGACCCATGTAATAAGATAAATTAAAAGGATTCATTTCATCTTTGATGTTGGTATTATTGATCTCCAACTCTTTTATCTTGCCTTCCGAGCGAATGGCAATTTCCCCTGTAAAACCAATATCTGCATAAAAACGCATGTACCCGATGTCATTCGTAACAAATTTTAACCCCAAAGGAACAGTAACATATTGCATTTTATATAAAACAGGAGTTTCAGGTGGTATTTCTTGTTCTCCATCGGAGGTGTTTAATATTGAAGTATCCTGAAAGCTTAATCGCCCATTGATATGATTGATGGATAAACCTGTTGTAAAGGCATAATTATCCGTGAAAAAACGGTCCATCGTAAAGCCATAACGTGCCCCGGCGCGCACACCCTTATTTGAAATTTTATTTGTGGAAGTTGTGAACCAGGATAATTTCGGATCGGCAAAAATACTAAATCTAACTGATTGTGATTGTATGAACTGGCTGCTCATAGAAAGAAGTATGAGAAAAAGCATTTTTTTTATCATCATTAATATGTTTTTTTTATTTGGTTATCACAAATATGATTCCTTATTTTATGTTTTGCAAAATTATAATTATAGGCCTATTTATCTTTATATTTACGATGAAAGATTTACAAAAAGGTTATTCTTTTTTGAACAGTCCCCATCTTTAAAACTTTTTGATTTTTCTCTGTGCATATTCTTAATGCTGCATTCTTTAAATATTCTTTTATTAAAATAGTGGTTGAGTCTTTTTTTTTTAATTTTGTTCTTTTACCTTCCGGGGATGAGTAGTATTTTGTATTTTTTATATGAGTGGGTTTTATGAGAAATCAATTACTAATTTTGATAATCTTGTTTTTTATTTTTAACTTTCTTTGCATGAATTTATCTGTCGCCCAAGAAGAAAGACAAAAGGATTTTGTTATTATTGGTGGTGCGGTCAGATATAACATTGTAAGTACGTCTTATGATGGACAAATCCAGAAGAATACGAATACTTATGCAACCTTTGATACCTGGCGTCTAAATGTAGAATCAACATATTCAGGTATTGATTTGAGTTTTGAGTATCGTTGGTATCCAACTTATAGCACAAATTTTATTCATCATGGATATATAGGTTATGAATTTAACGAAAACTTGTATATGAAATTGGGTATATCTCAGGTTCCTTTTGGTATTACAAAGTATGCTTCGCATTCATGGTGGCTCCAGGGGCCTTATTATATTGGCCTTGAAGATGATTATGATATGGGAATTAAGTTTGATTATGATATAAATAATAAGCTTGAATTCAATTTGGCTTATTTTCGACAGGCTGAACCCGAAGGGCCAACATATGGAGGGGTAACAACTTTCGGTAATTCAGGGCCGGGACGTTATTCTTATGATGTGATTCCCGGTAAGGGTAAAATTTATGATAAAGAAGCTGATACTATGGCTGTTTACGATGCTGATATTCGTGAACTGGATCAATTGAATATCAGGTTTGCATATGATCTTAAAGAAAACATTGAGATAGGTTTTAGTGGTCAGTTAGGCGGTATTTATAATCAAGCCAGGAATGCACATGAACTGGCTACAGCTTATGCCGGACATGTGGTTGTTGATTTTGGGCGGTTTAATTTTAAAGGTGAGTATATTTATCATCATTATCTGGCCAAGTCAAATGATGGGTCTGTACTTGAGACTATTCAAATGGGGGCCTATGGTTCTGCTTATGATGTTGCTGTTGAGGGACATTCTTATGTTGCCGGTTTGGCTTATACTATTGATGTGGACTGGGGGCCTTTTTCCACACTTCAGCCATATGTGGATTATACATTGATTGATAAATCAATTGATCATTTTTATGATACACAGCAGTTGGTGCCGGGAATGCTTGTTGTTTCCGGGAATATATATACTTATATTGATTACGCGATGGGAGTGAATCATCCCTGGTTAACAAGTAATTTTGGCGAAGGATTAGGGCGTGGACAAAAAAATGCGCCCTGGAACAAGCGTTTTAATATAAATATCGGCTATTATTTTTAAGGGGGTAATGGTGAATCATGGCATTGCATATTAAGAATGCACATGCGCATGATTATACCAATATTGTATCACAAATACGCCAACTTAACAAAGACCCCGTCAATAGACGGACAAGCAAAGAATCCGTCAGCAGACGGACAAGCAAGGAATCCGTCAATAGACGGACAGGCAAAGAACAACGAACAAAGAACAAAGAACAAACAGATAAATTAAATATTATGGCAACAATAGAAGTGAGTAACCTTGATCTTATTTTTGGAGGCCGCAAAAAGCAGGCACTCGAAATGGTAAAGCAAGGTTTGTCTAAAGATGAGATATTGCGTAAGACAAAATCAACAGTTGGCGTAAGCAATGCATCTTTCAATGTGGAACAGGGGAAAGTTTTTGTTATTATGGGGCTTTCCGGGAGTGGAAAAAGTTCCCTGTTAAGATGTATTAATCGTCTCAATAATCCTACTGAAGGTAAAATTTTAGTTAATGGAAAGGATGTTACTAAAATGAATGAGAAAGAATTGATGAAGATCCGGCAAAAGGAAATATCAATGGTTTTTCAGCATTTTGGTTTGTTGCCGCACCGGACGGTGATTTCTAATGTGGCTTTTGGAATGGAACTACAGGGTGTTGATAAAGAGGAGCGGGAGAAAAGTGCAATGGAGGCTATAAAAACAGTTGGGCTGGAAGGATATGAGTACAAGATGACCAGTGAGTTAAGTGGAGGTATGCAGCAACGTGTTGGCCTGGCAAGAGCTTTAGCCACTGATTCGGAAATTCTTCTGATGGATGAAGCTTTTAGTGCACTTGATCCGCTAATCCGTAATCAGATGCAGGATGAGTTGCTTTCTATACAAGAGAAAGTAAAAAAAACCATTGTTTTTATTACTCATGATCTTGATGAAGCGCTTAAGCTTGGCGATCAAATTGCTATTATGAAAGAGGGCTATATTGTCCAAATTGGCACCCCTGAGGAAATTTTAGTTAATCCTGCTGATGATTATGTCCGGGCTTTTGTAGAAAATGTTGACCGGAGTGATTTTGTGACAGCGGGTTCTATTTTATTTAATTATTCTGAACTTGTACATCTTGAAAAAGACGGGCCTGCAGTAGCTTTAAGAAGAATGAGGGCAAAAGGCTTAAACGGATTACCCGTGGTGGATAACGGAAGTAAATTTAGAGGCTTTGTTATGGATGATGATGTACTTGAATTGAAAAATAATAATGAAAAATCTGTCAAGAATGCTATAAAAGAGGATTTTCCGACTGTTTTGCCGGAAACTTCTGTGGCTGACATTATTCCGCTTTTTATTGATCATAACCTCCCTGTGGCGGTGGTTGATGAGAATAATGTTTTTAAGGGCCTGGTTGTTCATTCTTCGGTTATTTCTGAAATCATCAGAAAAGAAGAAAAAGAGGTTATTGAAATTAAAAATCAAGGAGGAAATGCATCATGAGAATTATTAATCCTGGAAAATATATCGAAAAAGGTGTTGATTGGATATCGACTAATGCCGCACCATTTCTTGATGGTGTTAGCAATGTTATTGAATTTTTTGTAGAAGGTTTTCAAGACCTTTTACTTTTTCTACACCCATTCCTGATGATTGTGGTTTTGGCCTTATTAATTTATGTAGCCAATGCCGGAGGTTTTAAAACTTCACTGAAGAAAAAAGGTTGGCGTAAAGGCCGGGGGATGTTGGTATTCTCCCTTGTTGGATTGTTCTTTCTCTTTGCTATGGGATTCTGGGTAGAGACGATGCAAACGCTTGCCCTGGTTATTTCATCGTCTTTTATTGCTTTATTATTTGGTATACCTATTGGCATTTGGTCGGCAAGAAATGATAGTGCTGAACGAATTATCAGGCCTGTCCTTGATTTTATGCAGACGATGCCTGCTTTTGTTTATCTTATCCCGGCTATTCTTTTTTTCTCTGTAGGTAATGTGCCTGGCGTTATTGCAACGGTTATTTTCTCTTTACCACCGGCTGTGAGATTAACCAACCTCGGTATTCGCAATGTGCCTTCGGATGTGGTTGAGGCTGCAAAGGCTTTTGGAAGTACACCCTCTCAATTGCTTTTTAAAGTACAGTTTCCGCTGGCTTTGCCCACCATTTTAGCTGGTGTAAATCAGGTAATTATGCTGGCTTTATCCATGGTGGTTATTGCTTCAATGGTAGGAGCAAGCGGGTTAGGGGAAAAGGTTTACCAGGGTATCCTGCAAGCGGATATTGGCCTGGGGTTTGAAGCGGGTTTAGGCATTGTTATTGTAGCCATTATTCTTGATCGTGTATCTCAAGCTTTTGGTGTTGTCCGAAAAAAATGATTTCTTTGTAAAAATGTTTATTTAAATATATGTTTAATAATTCTTAAAAATAAGTGGTTATGAAAATGATAAAAAAAATAATGCAGATTACTTTAATCGCTTCTTTTGTATTGACCATGGTTGCATGCCAATCAGGAAAACAAAAGCAGGATACCATTTTAATCCTTTATCCTAACTGGGCAGAAGGTATTGCTTTCACCAATCTTGCTAAAGTGGTTCTGGAAGATAAAGGTTATGATGTGAAAATTAAACCTATTGAACCGGGCCCGATTTACGCTTCTATTGCTAAAGGGGATGCGGATCTTTGTCTTGATGCATGGTTGCCTCATACGCATAAAAAATATTGGGATAAATATGGAGAAAATATTAATAAATTAGGAGAATCTTTTAGTGAAGGAACAACAGGTATGGTTGTGCCTGCCTATGTAGATATTGATTCCATTTCTCAGTTAAATGACAATAAAGAAAAATTTGATGAGAAGATTATTGGTATTGGCAGTGGCGCAGGTATTTATGAAAATACTGAAAAGGCCATTGAAGCATATGGACTTGAACTGGATCAAATCACTTCTTCTGGGCCGGCAATGATGGCGGCTTTGAAGAAAGCAACGAGTAAAGAAAAATGGATATGCGTAACTGGTTGGAAACCCCATTTCATGTGGGCTGATTTTGATCTTAAGTACCTGGTGGATTCCAAAGAAATTTTTCCGGAAGATGTTTGTGCCATTATTTCCAGAAAAGGGTTTGAAAAAGATTTTCCTAAAGTTGCCGAGTTCCTGGGTAATTTTAATCTCGAAGAGCGTGATCTTTATGATTTGATGGATGCCATTGAAGTGGGTGATGACCCGAAAGAATCTGCCAAAAAATGGTATCAGGAAAACAATGCAATGATAGATGGCTGGTTTCCTGAGAATGAATAGTCTTTTATAATAAATATGTTTTAGCGTGTGCCTTTTAGGAGGTGCACGCTTTTTTTTTTATTTTTGGATTATAAAAATTTACTGTATTTTAAATATAAACAAGCACATTTTGGGTTCAATGTATAAACATCAATTATTCGGGAGGAAGTATTTTTTTTTAATTCTGTTGGTTTCTTTTTTGGCTTGTAATTCCAATCAGGAAAAGATAAATATAAAAGAGATTAAACTGGAACGTTCATTCCTGCGTTTTGATCAGGATCTTTTTCGTTCGGATCTGGATACCTTAGATGACCATATTTTATTTTTAAATCAAAAATACCCTGATTTTCTACCTCTTTTTAGTTATCAAATTGCAAATATAGGATCTCCGAACAGTAAAATGTTTGAGCAATTGTTGCAGCGTTTTATAACTGATTATACGGTTAATCTTGCAAAGAAAAAGGTCAATGAATCATTTCCTGATTTAAAACCTTTTGAGAAGCACCTTACAGATGGATTGAAGCGATTCTCATGGTATTTTCCGGATAAAAAAATACCTGCTTTATATACTTTTATTGGAGGATTTAATCAAAGTATTGTTGTTGCAGATAGTATATTGGCTGTTGGACTTGATAAATATCTTGGCAGGGACGAACCGGCATATAAAAGGCTGGGGATTTATCGTTACCGGGTAAAAAATATGTATTCGCGTAAAATTCCAGCAGATGCCATGCATTCATGGATTAAAACAGAATTTCCTTTTCAGGATAGCACTGATAATCTTGTTAGTCATATGATTTATAATGGAAAGTTACTTTATCTGACTGATCTTTGCTTGCCCGAAATGGCTGATACTATTAAATTAGGATTTACAAAGGATGAACTGGAATTTTGCTTGAATAATGAAGAAAACATGTGGACTTACTTAATCGAGAATGAATTATTATTCAAAACAGATCAAAACTTAATTATTAAGCTTACCCAGGATGGCCCTTTTACAAAACCATTTACAAATGAATCACCCGGCCGGGCTGTTAACTGGATGGGGTGGCAAATTGTAAAAGAATATATGAAAAATGCCGATTCTGCCTCTGTAAGAGGGCTGATGAATACAACAGATGAACGGGAAATCCTGCGTCTTTCCCGTTATGATCCGTAAAGATTATTGTTGGTTGCATGTTGCATGATCAGCAATAATTAACTTTGCTTAAATTTATTTCCAATTTAAGAATTTCCTGATCTCAAATATTGGGTTCTTTATCCAGAGCTGGTTCTTTTTGTTTTTTTTCCCTCCATTATAAACCATGTTAATAAACGAGCGCCTTCGTTCAATGATCATGGCTGAATTTGTGTTGACGGTCTTTCTCATTTTTTTCCTTATTGTTATTTTTTAATGTGCAATATAAACTTATTACACGATAAAACCGTCTATCCCTGATATTTTAACAATTATTTAACATGGGCCAGCGCTTTTTTTAAATCCTGGGGTGGCTTGACGCCTAATTCTGTGGCTTTTTCAAGGTCTTTACGAGCTTGACTATAAGATTCCATGAAGTAATGAATATAAGCCCTTAAGCGATAGAAAACCCCGTTGTTTGGTTTTAACCTGATCGCCTGGTTAATAGATGCTAAAGCTTCCTCATAGCGTTTTAAATTTTGAAGCGCTATGGCTTTTACATGCCATACATCAGGATCTTCAGGAATCAATTTAAGATAACGGTTTTGGTCTTTGAGTGCTTCTTCATAGCGCTTCATCGATAAATAGACCAATATTCTGTTTTTTAAGGCATCAGTAAAATTTGGCTTGATTTGCAAAGCTTTGGTCATATCTTTTAGCGCTTTCTTAGGTTGGCCTATTTGAAAATAACAAGCACCCCGGTTTCCATAAAGTTCTGATGCGTCTGGTTTAAATTCCATGGTCTTGGTGTAAATAGGAATGGCTTTTTTGTATTTACCAAGTGCAAAATAGGAGTTAGCCAGGTTATTAAATGATTGGTAATAATTGCTAAACTCTGTGGAACGTTTGAAATAAGGGATGGCTTTTTTGTGTTCACCTTTATTTTTATAATATAAGCCAACGTTGTTATATGACACAGGAACCTGATTGGGGTACTTTTCAATGACATCTTTAAATAATGTTTTGCTGTTTTTCCATATTTTACTTCTTTCAAAAGATTGTATACCCAATACAAGGCAGATTATTCCGGTTAATATCATTTTTGCCTTAAATGATAGCTTTTTAGCAGGTAACTGATAAAGTCCATAAAGCACAATCAATATAAGTCCAAATAGAGGAATATATGCATAACGGTCAGCAACAAAGATGCCGGTTCCCCGGTCAGATATCGCTAATGCTGGAGAGATGGTGATGGCGTAGAATAACAGGCCAAAAACAAAAATGCGGTTTTTCCTTAAAAAATAAGCTGTACTAATCAGCCCAAGGCTAATCCAGGGAAGCAAATGAATAAAAATACCTACCGCTTCAATAAGTGGTTTTCGGGGATATGCGACAGCGAGTTTGATGGGAATAAGGGTGTGGACAATCCAGAATATAAAACGGTAGCTGATAATCAGGATGCGTCTGTAAAAAGCCGGCAGGCCAGCTAAATTAGTAGCTTGTTCGCCACCGCCTTTATTAACAATGCCGCCGACAAGGCCAACAGCTTGCTGGTCGAAATGGGATATGATTCCGTATTGGTATAGAAAAAAACTAAAAAGAATTAGAAAAGGTAGCTTTTCTATAACAAGTGTTCGGTTAAATTGACGATGGAAAAGAAAATCTATGATAATGAAAACAGCGATAAGTGTGATGCCGGGAGATTTAGATGCCATGGAAAGGCCATATGATAAAAAACTGATTGCTAACCAAAGCCATTTTTGTTTTTTTTGTTCAAAACTGATTATGTAAGTGAGTATGCCGGCCATGAAGAAAAAACCAAATAACACATCTTTCCGTTCTGTAGCCCAGGCTACCGACTCAACATGCAAGGG
Source organism: uncultured Bacteroidales bacterium (assembly GCA_964606415.1). Lineage (GTDB taxonomy): Bacteria > Bacteroidota > Bacteroidia > Bacteroidales > JBBRXJ01 > CAZSGN01. Next base: position 4,967 of record CAZSGN010000040.1, on the reverse strand, counting down.
ATGTATGCCAAAAAGAAGACTTCCGAAAAAAGCAAAGTAAATGTTAATTAGTCCTCCTGATGAATTTTTATGATCAAATATACGTTTGATAACAATGAATACAAGCAGGGTTGTTAGTAAGTGGAATAAAAGATTGATGCCATGAAAAACAAATGGGTCGGCTCCCCAGTTTTTATATTCCCATTGCCACATAAGCACAACCAGGGGTTTGTAATGAGCCTGAAAGCGTTGAAAATCAATAATGTCTTCAAAACCATACTGGTTTGGATGAGTGACAATTCTGTTTTCTGTGATCAGTTTATTATCGTCAAAATTAACAAAATCATTATTTAGAACAGGACTCAGGCATATTAACGTTAGCAGGAGGCTTGCTGCTGACGCAATAATGAGTTGTTTTTTATAATTTTTATTGGAAATAACGTTTTTGCTTGCCATCTTTACCATTCATTTTTTTGTTCTTAAAAATAATAAATCTTTTAAATTCAAAATCTTTTCAACATGAAAATAAACACATTACTGATTTTTTTAGCACTGGCCACATTATCCTTTTCAGTGAACGGACAGCATGCTCATATAGGTGAAAAAAAACTTTATTATGGTGTTGCTTATTATCCTGAATCGTGGGATATGGAAAATATCGACGATGATATTGAGAAGATGAAGGACCTGAACATGAATGTGGTTCGTATGGCTGAGTTTGCCTGGGCTAAAATGGAACCTGCCGAGGGAGATTATCATTTTGAATGGCTTCATGATGTTATTGATAAACTTACAGACGCCGGGATAGATGTGATTCTGGGAACTCCAACAGCTACCCCTCCGGCCTGGTTGGGTCAAAAGCATCCGGAAATATACAGAGTTGATGAAGAAGGGATCAGTAAAACCCATGGTGCAAGACGTAATTGTTCATATACAAGTGAAGTTTTCCGTGAGTATTCGCGCAAAATTGTTGAGAAGATGGCTGAGTCTATTGGCAATAAAGAGGGTGTGATTGGGTGGCAAACAGATAATGAGTTCTCTGTTTCGCCTGATTATAGCGAAGAAACAAAGAAAAAATGGCACAAGTGGTTGAAAAAACGCTATGGACACATTGATACATTGAATAAATTATGGAATACACAATTATGGAGCCAGGTGTATAATGAGTTTGCTCAGGTACCAATGGATCGTAGTTATGTCTGGCATCATCCATCTTTAAGGTTTAACTGGATACGGTTTACCAATGACATGATCGTTGATTACCAAAAAATACAGCTTGATGCCATTAGAAAACATTCCGATATTCCAATTACTCATGATGGCATGCCGGGACAAGTTATTGATTATGTGAAATTATTCAAAGATTTGGATTACATGGCTGTCAATAACTATCACAGTTTTGAGGCTTATGACCGCATACAGAGTAATTATGACCGGATGCGGGGATATCACAAAGGATTCCACTGGTTGTTTGAAACCGCACCTAATAACTCCGGGGGAGGTAAAAAAGGACAAACCTGGTTTTTGCATCAACCGGAGGGCAGTATGAAAGCGGCCATTTGGATGAATCACGCTTTAGGAGGCCAGGGGACCATGTTCTGGCTGTGGAAGCAACACTGGGCAGGGCAGGAAATGCCACATGGAGCAATTATCCATTCATGGGGTGGTAAAGCAGCCAATTATGATGATCTTAAAAGTATGGGTGAAGAATTGGCTCAGACAAGTGATTTTTTGATGAATAATCCTGTACCTAAAGCTGAAGTGGCTATGTTTTGGTCTCATCAGAATCTTACAGGTTTTAAGATTGAGCAATATGCCAATGGCATCGATTATTACAAAGACTGGACTTATCGTTTTTACAGGCCGGTGACGGATGCTTTTATTCATCGGGAGGTCATCCATCAGGAAACTGATTTAGATGATTATAAAGTGTTGCTGGCACCCCTTATGCCTTATATGTCAAAATCACTCAGAGCTCGTCTGGAGAAATGGGTGAAAGATGGAGGCACACTCATCCTGGGCCCCATGAGTGGCTATCGGACAAAGGAATGGACCTCTTATAAAGATCATGCAATGGGTGATCTGGAAGACTGGATAGGGATAAATGTTGACTCCCGTATTCCTGTTGGCACCAAACAGAGAGCTGCGGAAGTGCCTTTAAAGATTCAATTAAATAATGAATTGGGAGGGGATGAAGAATTAGTAGGTTTGTGGAGTGAAGCATTATCTTATCAAAAGGGTAAAGTCATTGCCAGGTATAATTCTGGAATGCATAAAGGACAACCGGCGATTATTGAATCATCTGCCGGCAAAGGAAAGGTCGTTGTGCTGGGTACCGATCCAGGCAAAGATGTTTATGGCAAACTTGTGGCTGCATATGCGCGTGAGCAGGGTATAGAACCCCTTGCAAAAGGAGATAGTGAAGTAATCGTCGCTCCGAGGAATGAAAGCGATATGATGATCGTAAATATCGCTAACGATGATAAGACAATTTATTTGGAACCTGGGAATACTTATGAGGATCAACTAAATAATGAGCCTGTTGAAGGAGAAATCCAGCTTAAACCTTATGAGGTTAAATTATTGATTCAAAAAGATTAAAGACTATAGACATGAAAAATAGTAAAATAAGATTTTTTTTCTTTTTGTCATTTTCGATGTTGTTTTATTATTCATGTAATGATCGGGAGCAGTCCCCCGAAGACGCATTTTATTTTACGAATTATGTTGATCCTTTTATTGGGACTGCCGGAGATGGACATACCTTCCCGGGGCCCGTGGTGCCCTTTGGGATGGTGCAGTTAAGCCCGGATACTGATGTGGGGGGATGGAGCCGTTGTTCGGGTTATCACCGTGATGATTCGTCAATTACTGGATTCAGCCATACACACCTCAGTGGGACAGGAGTTGGCGATCTGGGAGATGTATTGGTAATGCCGGTTGTTGGTACGAAATACAATCAAAGAGGGGATCGAAGTCAACCGGATTCTGGTTACAGAAGCCGGTTCTCCAGGGAAGAAGAATATGCCGAGCCAGGTTATTATCAGGTTAATCTGGCTGATTATGGTATTAATGTAGAATTGACTGCCAGTAAGCGTGTTGGTTTTCATCAATATACGTTTCCAGAAAATGGCAACAAATCGGTCTTGTTCGACTTAGGGCATGGAGTTAAAAGTTACAGGGGTGAAACCCAATGGTCTTTTATTAAGATAATCAATGATACATTGATTATGGGAACCAAACTTAATAATGGGTGGGCAAAACAACGATATATCCACTTTGCTGCGGTATTTTCAGAACCTTTTGACGCGGGAAAGAAACCAAACCGATTGATTATAGGAAATAAAGTAATGAAATATTTTGATTTTCCTGATCTTCATAATAATCAGCTCAGGATCAAAGTTGGTATTTCACCGGTAAGTATGGATAATGCTTATGAAAACCTTCTTGCTGAAGTTCCTCATTGGGATTTTAATAAAGTGAGAAATGAAGCGAAAGAGCAATGGGAATATGAGCTGTCAAAAATGATTATTGAGGCGGATAAAAAAGTGATGAAAAATTTCTATACTGCTTTTTATCATGCCATGATCCACCCTTCGCTTTATATGGATGTAGATGGCTCTTACAGAGGAAGCGACCAGGAAACTCATGTTGCTGAAAATTTTACGAATTATACGGTTTTTTCTCTGTGGGATACCTACCGTGCTTTGCATCCTTTGTTAACGATAACCCATCAGGAACAAACGAATGATTTTGTTCATTCCATGCTTGCTTTTTATGACCAAAGTGTATATAATATGTTGCCTGTTTGGACTTTACAGGGCTGGGAGACATGGACAATGATTGGTTATCATTCGGTGCCTGTCATTGTTGATGCTGCTTTAAAAGGAATTGGTGATTTTGATTATAAGCGGGCTTTTGAAGCTATAAATACAACAGCCCATAATCGGTTTTATGATCATCTTGGTGATTATATAGACAGTGGTTATGTCCCGCTTGATAAACAGCCTGAAGCAGCATCAATTACTCTTGAAGTAGCCTATGATGATTGGTGTGCAGGGATAATGGCTGATAAGATGGGCCGGCGCGATGCTTACCAAACTTTTATGCAGCGGGCGGAAAATTTTAAAAATATTTTTGATCCTGAAACAGGTTTTATGAGGGCGCGTGATAGTGACGGGGCTTTTGCTACAAAAAATCCTGAAGGGGAATTTGATCCTTTTTATGCGCATTATAAACATGATTATACTGAAGGTAATGCCTGGCAATATTTATGGTCTGTCCAACATGACATCCCTGCCCTGATTGACCTTTTAGGCGGGGAAAAAGATTTTTTGAAGAAATTAGATACGCTTTTTACTGTAAAAAATACGCTGAATGATAATTCTCCGCATGATATCAGTGGACTGATTGGTCAATATGCCCATGGGAATGAACCCAGTCATCATGTTGCTTACCTTTATAATTATGCCGGTAAGCCCTGGAAAACACAAGAAAAAACACGGTATATCATGGATCATTTCTATGACACAATACCTGAGGGTTTAATTGGTAATGAAGATTGTGGACAAATGTCCGCGTGGTATATTTTTTCCGCGATGGGTTTTTATCCTGTTAATCCAGCGAGTGGTGTTTATGTGATCGGATCACCGGCGATTGATCATGCAGCTCTTCCTTTGGAAAATGGAAAGTTATTTGAAATTACAGTCCATAATAATGGGAAAGAGAATATTTACATTGAGCGTGTTGAGTTAAATGGTCATGAATACACAAAAAACTGGCTCAGCCATGAAGACATTATGAATGGTGCTCATATTGAGTTTTATATGACTGATAAGCCTGTTGAGTCCTGGGCATACGGCACTAACGACAGACCCCCTCAATCTATCTGGTAATTTTATATTTGTTGCAGGCAAGCTGTAAAAGAGTATATAGTTTCAGATTCAGCCCTTTTTTGTATTTTAGTGATATAATAAAATATGATGATT
>CAZSGN010000039.1:0-15286 GCA_964606415.1 uncultured Bacteroidales bacterium | reverse complement strand
AGATGGAGAATTGGAAGACATTAATTGGCAAGAATGTTAAGAGGGCAGTATCCATTTAAGCCTGGAAGCCCCCGACAAATCGTTCAGGCTGCAATGGAGTTCGAATTACGGCGGAGGCCTTATTGAAAATGATACGTCCATTACCGGCCTTGAGGCAGGAACATATCAAATCACCGTGACAGATGAATCCGGATGTGCCATATCTACAGCCTACACCTTGCAAGAACCCGCAGGCATCACCATTGACTCAACCACCATCAACCTTCCACCAGAAGACAGTGATTATGGAAAAATCAAAATTTATGCATCAGGAGGAAGCTCACTGAATAACCTGCTATACTCCATTGACAAAGGAGAAAATTATTATGCCAACAACGGGATATTCGACAGCGTCCCTGAAGGCAAATATACAGTTATGGTAAAAGACATTAATGGCTGCGTAAAAGAAGGAAACGTGATTAATGTATTAAAAGAAGCTACCACGGATCTCCATCAAACAAAAACGTCAACACCAGATTTTAAGATATACCCCAACCCGAGTGATGGCAACTTTATTGTTCAACTTAAAAATAAGCTCAAAAAAGATTTCACCATTAAAGTATTCAATACAGTTGGTGAGCAGGTTTACCAACAATACTATCCAACAAAAGCAGACCATATCTGGGCCGAAGTCAACCTGGGACATGTCAATGCCGGCCTGTACCTGGTAACCATCACCAATGATGAAATAAAATACACCAAACAAATTATGATCCAATAATAATCCTGATCAACCCTCATCTTACAACAGAAAAAAACCGCGACCAACTGATCATGGTTTTTTTCTGTTTTTCCCTCTAAATGATAAGGTGTTCCTCGTAATTTCAACATAAAACACCTCATATAAAGAACCTTTCCCCTATCTTTTGCGTAAAAGTGATATAAATCACTATTTCTATCAACCAAAGGGGCATAAAAAATGATATTTGACAATTATTTTCATCAATTATTTCTTTGGATTACCATTTTCTTATTTTTAATCCCATCTCTGGCAAGTTCAGGCACAAATAACAGAGAAAAAATAAATGAACATAAAAGCTCCCTGGAAAAGGCGCTTCAATCCGGAGATAAAGTAAAAGCAGCTTCTTTTTATAATAAAATCGGCTATATTCATTGGCAGGAAAAGAACTTAGATGCTGCCATCGATCAATTTGAAAGCTCACTGAACCTGAACAGAGAGATTGGTAACGCCAATGCCCTGAAAAACCTTCACAGTAACCTGGGACTTATTTATTCAGAGAAACAACAATACGGCCAGGCTCTGTCTCATTTCAAACAAGGCCTGCAAGTCAATAAACAATTAGGGAAAAAAGGCGAAGTAGCTGGTTCATTAGTTAATATAGGACTAACCCTGCAAAGCATGGGTCGCTATAAAGAATCGAACATCCACTTAAAAACAGCGATAGAAATTGCAGAAGAAACAAATAACATCAGGCTTCTTAAAAATTGTTACAGCTTAATGGCAGACAATTACCAACACCTAGGGAAAAATGGCCTTTCCCTGGAGTATTTTAACAAATATGCCAGCCTTGAAAAACATCTTAAAACCAAGGAAATTCAATCAATCGAAACCAAAAAACAAAAAGCAGAACAAGAAATAAAAGAAAAAGAAAAGAAATTAAAACAAAAAGAGAGCGCACTGGTACTATCCGAGAAAATCAGCCAGGGTCAACAGATGAAAATTGAACTTTTAGACAAAGAAAACAAGCTAAAAGAACTTGCTATAAAAGAAGAGAAGGCCAGATTAAGAAGTGCCAGAATCATGACTTATTCGCTAATCACCGGAGCAGGGCTATTAATACTAATTGCGCTGATGCTTTACAGAGGAATTAAACAAAAACAACGAACCAACGCCAGGCTGGAGGAACAAAACAAAGAGATACTCGATCAACAAACCATTATTGAGAAAAAAAACAAAAACATCACTAACAGTATCAATTACGCTAAAAGGATCCAGAAAGCCATGCTCCCCCCGAAAGAAAACCTGGCTTACTATTTACCCGAATCATTTATATTTTTTAAACCACGGGATATTGTCAGCGGCGATTTCTTTTATTTTTCAGCCCTGGACACCCAATCCAATCTGTTGAGGGCACCAATCATGGGAGGGAAAATGGGTGGTGACGAACACAAACAAGTCAATCAATTTGTGCTTTCTGCTATCGACTGTACCGGGCATGGGGTTCCAGGCGCCTTTATGTCAACCATTGGATTTAATTTAATAGGTGAAATTATCGCAACCGGTATCCGGGAACCTGACCAAATACTAAATTACCTGCACCAGGGCGTCAAAAATCTCCTTAAACAAGATAAGACCGATAATCGTGATGGAATGGACATGACCCTTTGTACTATTGACAAAGATAAAAAAGAATTAAAATTCGCAGGAGCCAAAAACCCGCTTGTTTACTTTCAGAATAACGAGATCCATGAAATCCGCGGAGACTTATTCCCTATCGGTGGCATAGAGCGAAAAGGGAAACAGCGCCAATTTACTTCGCATAAACTGCAGATTGACCAACCCACAACCTGCTATATTTTTTCCGATGGTTTCCAGGATCAAATCGGAGGAGAAAAAGGGAAAAAATACATGTCCAGAAATTTCAAAAACCTGCTGCATTCCATCCACACTAAACCATTTGACGAACAAAAAGACTTGCTGGATCAAGAATTAACCTCTTGGATGGGAGAAAAATACAATCAAATTGATGATATTATTGTGATCGGATTTAAAATAAATCCAAATACTTAACCAGGTTTTTATTAAAGCTTTGCACTAATTAATAAAACTTTAACAATCATAAATATATAAATCATTTTTAAAAAATAAATCATTGATTTTAAGTACATTATTGTATCATAAACATTACAATGACATTGATGCTGATTTGACAAGATTTTCATTATTTTTAATCAAACATCGATCATTAAAAAATCAAACCCTGTCATTATAAAATCATGGAAGCACTCAAAATCAAAAAAAACGAAGACAGTCCGGAAATCCACTTTGACAAGGAAAAAGGCATTTTCGAAATATCAGGGAATAGTTTTTCTGATAATCCTTATGATGTATTTGATCCTGTAATTAAGTGGCTGGATGAATATATAAAAGATCCAAATGAAGAAACCATTTTAAACGTTAAATTAAATTATGTCAACACAGCATCCTCGAAACAAATCACCGATATGATCGTCAAACTTGAAGAAATACCGGAAGATAAGAAAGTAGTTGTCAAATGGCATTATGACAGGATGGATGAGGATATGGAATTCGAAGGAGAAACACTTAAATCCTTTGTGGATCTGGATGTAGAATTAATCGGCTTTTAAATCAAAAAATCATTATTTATGAAAAAACAGGTAACATTTATCTTATGTATTGTATGTATCAATTTATCAACGGCTCAGTCACCCCAGGAACATGAAAAAACCGTTTATGTAGATGAATCCGGCAGAACATATATAAACAAAGACCTCCCCATATATCTAAATATATCTACGTCTCCTGACAAAGAAGCGACTGCATTCCGGTTGAAAAGCCAGGCAACATCCAAATACGCCAATCCCATGTACCTGGACGCCGAAGGTTACAACTCATTTCGTGCACCATGGGCTGTTGATCCTGAAACAAAAACACCGGTTTATCCAAAGCAGGATATTATTTTTGAATTATATGCAGACAGCAAAGCGCCTAATAGCCAATTGGTTCTTAAAGACAATCAGAGCTATGAAAAGGATGACATCCTGTATATTCAAGGTGAATACCAAATAACTCTTGAAGCCCGGGATAAGACCTCAGGAGTTGCAAACACCTATTTATCTGTTGATAAAGCACCTTTTCAGCCCTATGCAAATCCAATAAATATCTCTGCCGGTGAAGAACATCTGATACAATATTATTCTGTTGACCATGTTGGTAATGTCGAAAAAGTACAAAAAAAACGAATCATTATTGATCAGGATCCACCTCAGAGCAACATCGAAATTAAAGGAGATAAACATCAACAAATTATTTCCGCACGCTCACAAATTCTTATCAACTCGAAAGACAAAACAGGTGTCAAAACCATTTATTATCAGATTAACAATCAAAAAGAAAAAAAATTCGATTACCCTTTACTTGGGAAATGGTTTACGGAAGGAGAGCATGAGATACATTATTATGCCATAGATCAGGTAGGAAACAAAGAAAAAACAAAAACTTTTTCTTTTTTTGTCGACAAAACACCTCCAACCATCGTTGATGAAATAATAGGAAACAGCTACATCGCTAATGGGAAAGAATTTTCATCAGGACGATCGAGACTCAAATTAACCGCATTCGATAACAAAGCAGGTATCAAAGAAATGTATTATTCCATTAACAATGGTGAATTTAAAAAATATACCGACCCGGTAGTCCTGAACAATACAGATGGTAACTTATCCATTAAAACTTACGGCATGGACCAAGTCAATAACCGGACAGAGACATCCCAAAGCACCAGTGCCTCAGGAATCCCATATATTGACATGACAGGGCCTTCCTTAACCATTGCTTTTAATGGTCCTAATTTTAAAACATCAGAAAATACATACATTAATCCTACAACCAAAGTTATCTTAAAAGGTGAAGATAACGAAGCAGGCTTAAACAGAATCGAATATGCACTTAATAATGCCAGCTTTTCAGCCTATATTGAGCCATTTTCAATTAAAAAAAAAGGCGCTCATGAAATAAAAATACAAGGCATTGATAACGTTGACAACAGCAACCAAAAAAGCTTCCGGGTATTTGTAGATGATGAAGGTCCGGAAATAGACCATCGTTTCAGCACACCCCCACTTGAAAAAGACTCATCCGGAATAAACACATATCCTCCCCATGTTGTCCTTTTTTTAACAGCAATGGACCAATCATCCGGATTTGAAAACATGTATTATTCCATTAACGGCACCCCTTTAAAAATCTATAAAGATAACATTCGCTATTTTAAAAAAAATAAAACCCATCAGGTTGACGTTAAAGCTATTGATAAATTAGGAAACTCATCAAAAAAAGCAATTCGTTTCTCTATTTCCAAATAAATAAATAATAATCTCTTATATGATTTTTAAAAGAAACTACCTTTCCCTGTTATTCCTCGCATTTATTTTACCCTTATCCACCCTGGAAGCACAAATGCTGTTTAATAAAAACACCTTTAAACTGGGGCAAACCCTTCATCACATTTCAAATGAATACGCTGACTCAGTAAATATTGACAAAATAACAGAGCAGGCAATCACTGATATACTGAAAAAACTAGATCCACACTCCACTTACATTTCCAAAGAAGATGTAAAAGCGATGAATGAGCCATTAGAAGGAAATTTCGAAGGAATTGGCGTTACTTTCAATATTTTAGAAGACACCATTTATATTATTTCTCCCATTTCAGGGGGGCCTTCGGAAGAAGTAGGAATCATGGCTGGTGACCGCATCATTACCATAGAAGATGAAAACGTGGCCGGCACGAATATTAAATCAAAAGAGGTCAGGGACCGCTTACTGGGGGAAAAAGGAACCAAGGTAACAGTAGGCATTAAACGAAAAGGTAATAAAGATTTGCTGACATTCACCATTACCCGGGACGAGATCCCTATACACAGCATTGACGCAAGCTACATGATGAACGACACCATTGGCTATATCAAAGTGAACCGGTTTTCACGTACCACCATGAATGAATTTTTTGAAGCTATGAAAAAATTAGAGAACAAGGGCATGAACAATCTTATTCTCGACTTAAGCGGAAATGGGGGCGGCTACCTTGAAGTCGCTGTTCGTCTATCTGATCAGTTCCTCTCTGATGATAAATTATTGGTTTACACAGAAGGAGAACATTCAACCCGATATGAACATACAGCAAGCGATCCTGGTAAATTTGAAAAGGGAAAATTAGCAATCTTGATTGATGAAGGATCAGCCTCTGCCAGTGAAATCGTCTCCGGAGCAGTTCAGGATTGGGACAGGGGGGTTATTATTGGCCGGCGCTCATTTGGTAAAGGACTGGTACAAAAGCCCTTTATGCTTTCAGACAGCTCACTAATCCGCCTGACTATTGCCAGGTATCATACCCCAACCGGTCGAATGATACAAAAACCATATAAAAATGGTTATGAAGAATACCGGAAAGATATCATAAAAAGACTCAATAAAGGAGAATTAATGTCCCAGGACAATATCCATTTCCCCGATTCATTGCAATATAAAACACTTAAAAACAAGAGGCCTATATATGGCGGAGGAGGCATCATGCCAGATTATTTTATTCCACTTGATACAACACATATAACCGACTTCTATAGGAAAATCATGGCCCACGGGTTTCTTAACCGTTTTGTACTAAACTATGTTGATGATCACCGCAAAACCCTGAATAAAAAATATCCTGATTTTTCAGCCTTTAAAGAGCATTTTACAGTACCTCAAGCCCTGGTAGACAAGTTGGTTCAATATGCAGAAGAAAAAGGTTTAACCCCCTTGCCCAATGAATTAAAAGCATCTAAAACCCAAATAAAGCATATGATAAAAAGCTATATTGCACGCGATTTATGGGAAATGAATGACTTTTATCAAATTTTAAATGAAGAAAATGAGGCAATTCAAGAAGCGCTCAAAATACTTCGTTCAAATGAGAGATATACCAATATATTAACTGGAAAAAAGCAATGAATCAATAAGATTAAATGATCCATAGGGGACTTTTACAATTTACATTTCCAATATAAAAAAAGACCCGCTTTTATAAAAAAGCAGGTCTTTTTTAGTGTCTTTCTTTTCTCCAATTCTGAGAAATCAAAATCAAAATACTACTTAACCCTAAAACAAATTAAGCCGATAGCCCGTTAACATGCTTCGCAAGGGAAGATTTAACATGTGCAGCTTTATTCTTATGAATAATATTTTTTTTAGCTAACTTATCAATCATCCCGGCAACCTTAGGCAACATCTCACCAGCTTCTGCTGGTTCTGATGTCTGCTTTAACTTTTTGATCGCATTTCTTGTGGTTTTCGCATAATATTTGTTATGCAATTTCCTCGTATTTGTCTGTCTTATTCTTTTCTCTGCCGATTTGTGATTTGCCATATCTCTTTATTAATATACTTTTACTTTTAAAAACAATTGATTGAGGGCTGCAAAAATAATGATTTATTTCTAATAATTAAAATCTCATTTAAATTATTTTGATGTTTCTTTAAAATATCTTTTCTGAAAGACCAATACCATTGCCACTCCGGTTGATATGGCAGCATCGGCAATATTAAACACAGGTCTAAAAAAAATAAAATAATCATTCCCCCAAAAAGGCATCCAGGATGGCAGGAAACCTTTAAAAACAGGGAAATAAAGCATATCAACAACTTTACCATGCAAAAACCCGGCATACCCACCATCTTCGGGACAAAAATCTGCAACCTGGTTAACACTATGGTCAAATATCAAACCATAAAAGGCACTGTCAATAATATTACCAAGCGCTCCTGCTAAAATAAGCGAGACACTAATAACTAAACCAACAGGCATCTTTTCAAGTATGAGTTTTCTTAAATACCAGCCAATCCCGACCACAGCAATAATCCTAAAAATACTAAGGAATAATTTACCTGTATCGCCCCCAAACTCGAGGCCAAATGCCATTCCTTTATTTTCCGTAAAATGAATCCGAAACCAATCACCGATTACATTAAACTCCTGTCCTTCAATCATGGATGTCTTAATCCATATTTTTATAATCTGATCGGCAAGAAGCACAGCAATAATAACAAGCCAGGCTATATTTGATTTAGATTTCCAAAAAACCATTTAATCGATATGTTTAAAAGCAATACTACCAACACAAACATTTAACTTATGCTTTTTTAAAAAATCAGCGACATTCCCTTAAAATCAGAATAATTGATTTCATGAAAATGTAAAAATAAAAGCATAATGACACATGTTTGTAAATGGCTATTTTACCTGCTTGTTTTTAGCTTCAATACTCAATGTTGCATGTGGCACTGCCCTAAGACGTTCTTTGGATATTAACTTGCCTGTTTCCCGGCAAACGCCATAAGTCTTATTTTCAATGCGTACCAAAGCCGCCTGAAGATGCTGAATGAATTTTTGTTGCCGCTGAGCCAGACGACCGGCTTCTTCTTTCGACAATGTTGCAGCTCCTTCTTCAAGTACTTTAAAAGTAGGCGAAGTATCATCAGTGTCATTGCTTTCACTATGATTAATCGTGTTTTTCAAGAGTTCGTAATCAGCTTTCGCCTTCTCGAGTTTATCATTAATAATGCTTTTAAACTCATTCAACTCCTCATCGGAATATCTGTTCTTCTCTTTTTCTGTCATTTCTTAAATATTAACTTTTATCAATAGAAATATAAGTATTTATATCGTTAAGCTCAACAAATGTACAATTATTTTCATTTAAAGTATCAACCAAATCAATAGAATTTGCCAATGTCTGTGCTTTAATAAAATCACCAAAATTCCTTAATGCAGATTCAATTTGCCCGTTGGCCTGCACTTCAACAACAATCTTATCTGTAACATCATAACCATTATCTTTACGTAGATTCTGTATCTTATTCACAAGCTCTCTGGCATAACCTTCTTCCCTGAGCTCATCAGTAACCTGAACATCAAGCGCCACAGTAAGATTTCCTTCATTAGCAACTAACCAGCCCGGAATATCTTCCGAAATAATATCCACCTCATCCCGGTTAATATCAATTTGCTCTCCATCCAGATCAAACTGAATGCGACCTTCCTGCTCAAGCTTAGTAATCAATGCCTGATCAATGGATGCTAACCGGGCGGAAATTTGCTTCATCAACTTTCCATATTTCGGCCCTAACTTTTTAAAATCAGGCTTCATTTTTTTTACAAGCACCCCAGAAGTATCATTAACATAATCAACTTCTTTAACATTAACCTCATTAAGGATTAAATCTTTTACTGCTTCAAACCGGTCAATAAAAGCAGGATCGGTCGCAGGCACCATGATTTTCGCCAAAGGCTGCCGAACTTTAATATTCACTTTTCGCCGTAAAGCCAGTACCATGGAAGAAATACGTTGAGCAATACTCATCTGGTCTTCTAATTCTTTATCAATTGTGTTCACAGCAACAACAGGAAAATCACTCAAATGAACTGATTCCTTCTTGTTTTCAGTAACCGCTGTTAGATCAGCATAAAGTTGATCCATATAAAAAGGAGCGATAGGTGCTGCCAACTGTGAAATAATTTTCAGGCAATAATAAAGCGTTTGATAAGCAGCCACTTTTGAATCATCATAACCGCCTCCCCAAAACCGTTTTCGGTTCAATCTGACATACCAATTGCTTAAATGTTCCAGCACAAAGAACTGAATGGCTCTGCCTGCTTTGGTTGGCTCATAATCCTCGTAATAAGTGGTAACCTCTTCAATCAAAGAATTCAACCTGGAGATAATCCACCTGTCAATCTCAGGCCTCTTATTAAGCGGAATTTCCTTTTCCTTATGAGTGAAACCATCAACATTGGCATAAAGTGCAAAAAAAGAATAAGTATTGAACAAGGTTCCAAAGAACTTACGTTTAACCTCATCAATCCCTTCAACATCAAACTTCAAGTTATCCCAGGGCTGGGCATTGGTAATCATATACCAACGCAGTGGATCAGAGCCATAGCGGTCTATCGTTTCAAAAGGATCAACAGCATTGCCCAGGCGTTTAGACATTTTATTGCCGTTTTTATCCAGCACCAATCCATTTGAGATAATATTTTTAAATGCTACAGAATCAAAAAGCATGCTGGCAATCGTGTGCAATGTAAAGAACCACCCACGGGTTTGGTCCACTCCTTCAGCAATAAAATCGGCAGGGAAATTATGTTCAAAAATGTCTTTATTCTCAAAAGGATAATGAAGCTGTGCATAAGGCATGGCTCCCGAATCAAACCAAACATCAATCAGATCCATTTCGCGATACATCTTACGGCCATCTTCAGTAACCAAAACAACCTCATCCACATAAGGACGATGCAAATCAAATTTACTGTAATTTTCAAAAGAAAAATCATCCTCAATAAAGTCCTCAAGCGGACTATGATCCATAACACCAGCCTTAACCGACTTTTCAATCTCTTCCTTTAATTCAGCTAAAGAACCGATGCATTTGGCTTCATCCTTATCTTCCGTTACCCATACAGGAAGGGGTGTCCCCCAATATCTTGACCTTGAAAGATTCCAGTCCACCAAGTTCTCCAGCCATTTTCCAAATCGGCCAGAACCAGTAGATTCTGGTTTCCAGTTAATTTGTTTATTTAATGCGATTAACCGATCTTTAACAGCAGTTGTTTTAACAAACCATGAATCTAATGGATAGTAAAGCACCGGCTTATCTGTCCGCCAGCAATGCGGATAACTATGGACATACTTTTCAACACGAAAAGCTTTGTTCTCTTTCTTTAACATCACAGCAATATCCACGTCAATAGCAGGCGCATCATCGGGAAGATTATCATCATATTCATTTTTTACAAAACGCCCCTGAAAAGATTGATAGGAATCAACATTAACAAAACGTTCAACAAAATCAGAAGCCATTTCATCCACAGGCATAAAACGCCCCTGTTTATCAACCAAAGGCATTTTCTGTCCATTTGCATCTTCGATAACAAGCGGAACAATATCATGCTGTTGAGCCACACGGTAATCATCAGCCCCAAAAGTGGGAGCAATATGCACTATTCCCGTCCCCTCTTCTGTCGTCACAAAATCACCCTGAATAATCCTAAAAGCATCACCATCAGGCTTCACCCAATCAATTAATTGCTCATACTTAATGCCGACGAACTCACTGCCTTTAAATTCCTTTAATATTTTAAAAGGCACTTTTTTATCGCCTGGTTGATAATCATCAAATGTCAGATCTTTATTTTTATCAGGAAAATAGACATTTACCAAATCTCTGGCCAGAATAACAGTAACAGGCAGCCCTGTATAAGGATTAAAAGTCCGGACCATTGCATACTTAATATCATCTCCCACAGCAAGTGCTGTATTGGAAGGCAGGGTCCAGGGAGTGGTTGTCCATGCAAGGAAAAAAATATCTGTATCCGTCTGGCTAATCAAAGACTGACTTTTCTCATCAGGAATCATCTTAAACTGGGCAACACAACTTGTATCCTTAACATCACGATAACAGCCCGGCTGATTCAATTCATGCGTGCTCAGACCGGTACCCGCAGCAGGAGAATAGGGCTGAATGGTATATCCTTTATAAAGCAAGCCTTTCTCAAAAAGTTTTTTTAATAAATTCCATACCGACTCTATATACCTGTTGTCATAAGTAATATAAGGATCATCCATATTGATCCAGTATCCCATTTTTTCAGTAAGATCTTCCCATGCATCAGTAAACTTCATGACCTCTTCACGACACTTTTCGTTATATTCAGCCACCGAAACGGATTTGCCAATATCCTCCTTGGTAATCCCTAATTGTTTTTCAACACCCAGCTCTACAGGCAAACCATGTGTATCCCACCCAGCTTTACGCCTGACAAGATAACCCTGTTGGGTTTTATAACGGCAGAACACATCTTTAATGGTTCGGGCCATAACATGATGAATCCCCGGCATTCCATTAGCAGAAGGTGGCCCTTCATAAAAAACAAAAGTCTCATTATCTTTGTTTTTATCAAGGCTTTTATTAAAGGTAGCATCCTTTTTCCAGCGTTTTAAAACCTCTTGATTGATCTTTGAAAGATCAAAAGACTTGTATTCCGCGAATTTCAACTTCATCAATAATTCCGTTATTATTTCACAATAGACCAGCAAACAAGATTCACAGAAACCTTTTCACCCTATAAAAGGTTACAAAGATAAAAAAAAAGAGGAATGGAAAAGCGATATACCTTTTGATAATATAAGAAGCTGAAAATAAAGAGTTCAACTGGTTAATTCCTTAAAAACATGCTCCAGGCTTTTTTCCTGCTTTTGCATAGAAAGCACCATCCTTTCACGAGCAACAGCAAACTTAAAAACAATTTCCCTTATATCATCACTCCCAGCCGCTTCAATTAGCCATTTCCGTTCAGACAATGCTTTAATTTTACCTACGCCTGGCAACTGGTCTAAATCCTCTCCATCAACCGGCTGATCGAATTCAACCAGGACAGTAACTTCCTGGGGATTTCCATGACTATAAATACCTTCTTTTTTTTCATTGGCAACTAAACGTCCGTTTTTGATCACCATAATTCTATCACAAATGGCTTCAACTTCTTGCATAATATGAGTAGATAAAAGAACTGTTTTAGCTTTTCCCAATCCAGAAATAAGGTCCCTAATCTCCAGAATTTGGTTTGGATCCAATCCAGAAGTAGGTTCATCAAGAATAAGCACCTCAGGATCATGAATTAAAGCCTGAGCAATTCCAACCCGCTGTTTATAGCCTTTTGACAATTGCCTGATTTTTTTATGTGCCTCGGGTTTCAATCCTGTTATTTCAATCATTTTCTCAACCCGGGACTCCGGCTGGATACCAGCATAGAAAGAAGCAACAAAAGAAAGATACTCCCGCACATACATATCTGTATACAAAGGATTATTTTCAGGAAGAAAACCAATATTCTTTCTAACTTCTACTGGATTTTGTATCATATCATACCCATTAACCACCACTTTGCCGGCATCAGGCATTAACAGGCCCGTCAAAATCCTCATCATGGTAGATTTACCAGCGCCATTTGGACCAATAAAACCAACAATCTCACCACTTTCAAGTGAAAAAGAAATTTGATCAAGTGCCTTTTGTTTTCCGTAAAATTTAATAACTCCTTCTGTAACAATTGACATAATAGTCCGTTAATAATATAATAATAAAAAAAAGGATGTAACCTAAATGAAGTAGTTTAAACAAAATTAAAAAAAATAAGAGAGGAACCGCGCCTTGATAAAATAATTATGATCATAAAACAACACATACTTCCTCAATTTGTAGAACAGAACAATGAAATTGTTACAATTAAACAAAAACCTTAGTGTTAAAGACAATAGCAACCTCCACTTAGCACAAAGTAAAACGAGTTATAACCTTAAAAATATAAAAACAAACATATTAAAGATTTTATCTTTTTAATATATTTGCATCATACATAAACCAAAAAAAACAGAACAATGAAAAAAAGTCATCTTTTCATCAAAAGAACCACGACATTACTTTTTCTAACGCTCTTCACGATTCAAATAACTGGCCAAAGCCTGGATGAAGCAAAAAAACTATATAATAAAGGAGCTGAAGCCTTCAACGATGAGTCGTATAAATCATCAATTGATGCTTTAAAAGAATGTATTGATATAACCGAAACCTTGGGCCCGGATGCAGAAGAAATAGAGATTGAGGCATCAAAACTGCTCCCCCGTGCTTATCGCGAATACGCCAAAAGCATCTATAAATCAGACATCGACAAGGCTATTGACGCCAGCAGTAAAGCAATCGACGCAGCAGAAAAAATAGACAATGAAGATGGCATGCAGAAAGGTAAACAATTATTATCAAGATTCCATTCAGCCAAAGGAAAGCAAGCCTATAAAAACAATGATTACGAAGCTGCTTCTGAATCTTTCAATGCGGCAATAGATGCAGACTCCAGTTACTCAATGGCTTATTATCTGGCAGGCATTTGTGCACGGAAAATTGATCAAAATGACCAATTTAAAAAAGTCATGATCAAAGGGCAGAAAGTTGCACAGCAGGAAAAAGACAAAAAAGTAGAATCGAAAATTACTTCCCTGGCACAAAAACACTTTTTTAATCAAGCTGCCCAGACACAAAAGGACGGGGACAATGATAAAGCTATTGAGCTCCTGAATGATGCGCTTTCTTTCAATGATGATTTTGAAGATGGCCATTATCTGCTTGCCCGCTCTTTTAACGAGATCAAAGAATACGACAAAGCCATTGAACACGCCAACAAAGCGTTATCACTTAATACCGGCACGAAAACAGATAAAGCAAAAATATATTTTGAGCTAGGCCGTGCTTATCAAGGAAAAAACAATAATGATAAAGCTTGTAGTGCATATAAAAAAGCCAAATATGGCGAATACCTTAAAGCGAGTGAATATCAAATAGATGAGGTGCTTAAATGCAAGTAATCCGTGAATAAAGCAAGGTGCTTAATTTATAAAGAGATATTTTCGATTTTGCTGAAAATTTGGGTAGCCCCCTAAGTTAAAAATTTTTTGAAAGCTCCGGGGAAGGATTCACACACAAAACAGGTATTTGAGCAGAATTATCAATAATATTTTGTTCATGCTCACCAAGAATCACCTCTTTAATATTATGCTGACTTGTCATAATTAAAATAAGATCCGATTTAATTTTTTCTGCAAAATTAATGGTTTCTTTGGCAAAGCGGTTATTTTTAGAGGCAGCATGAATATCATAATGGATTTTATTCTGGGCAAAAAGGGTTGTTGCAATATTCATATTCACATTAATTTGTTTCTCTTGTTGTTTAGTATTGGCAGAGGCTCTGAAAATATGTATCCTTGAATCAAAAAAACGTCCAAAATAAGCAGCACTCTCGAGCTTCTCCATATTTTCAAAACGAAAATCAATGGGCAAAACAATATCCGTGTATTCACAATCATCCCGGGGGCTATCTTTAACAATAATAAAAGGCACCTTTGACCCCAACAACACTTTATAAGCATAACTCCCAAACAATTTCTGCAAGCCTTTAATTCCATGTGTCCCCATTACCACAAGATTTGCATTAACAGATTCCGCAAATTCCGAAATCGAAGAAAAAATAGAACCTGCTAGAATTTCTGTAGACAACTTAACATTTTCCACATGTCCAAAACCCTTTCGAATTTGAGCAAAATCATCTTCTTTCTTTTTAACCTTTGCCGAATCGACCTTACCACTAATAATATGCAATAAGGTAATTTGGCTTTTGGCTACCTGATGGGCAATTTTCACAGCATGTTCCAAGGCAATATAAGCAACTTCGGTAAAATCCCATGGGACGACAATATGATTCTCTTCACTTTTCATTATTCAAATAGTTTATCCATTATATTTTTACTCAAAAAATCATTACATATCAAAATATACGTATTTTTTTTTGAAAGAGTTGCTAAATAACAAAAATAAAATGAAGAGCATTACCCAAATCACACCTATATAAATCACTATTTCACTTCACTCATGTTACTCAACTTAGATATTATTTGC
>CAZSGN010000038.1:0-15293 GCA_964606415.1 uncultured Bacteroidales bacterium | reverse complement strand
GTGCTTGGGCATCCGGAAGTGACTGAGCTGTTTGAGGATTTAGGGGGAATACAGCCTGAGGTAGCTAAAGAGGAAGCTAAAAAAAGATATGTTTTAAAAAAAGGTAAATGGAGAGCCTTGCCTGGCGGATTAAAGTCGGGAATAACCACTCCACTTTTTTCTCTTTGGGATAAATTTAGAATATTAGGTGAACCATTCAGGAAAGCGGGTAATAATCCGGATGAAACACTGGCTGAATTGGTTAAACGACGTTTGGGGAAAAGCTTCCTGGATTATGCTGTTGATCCTTTCATTCTTGGCATTTATGCCGGCGATCCTGCTTACCTGGTGCCTAAATATGCCTTGCCTAAACTTTATAATCTGGAACAAAATTATGGTAGTTTTATTAAAGGAGCCATTAAAAAAGCTAAAGAGCCTAAATCCGAACGCGAACGAAAGGCTACAAGACAAATATTCTCTGTTAATGGTGGCTTGTCTGCTTTAATCAATAAGTTGGTTTCACAAATTGGGCATGATCATATTCTGACGGGTGTGCAGGATGTTAAGGTTAATAATCCTGGGGCAAATGGTTGCCATGTTGATTGGTATACGCTGGAGGGCAGGGGGGAAGCGATAGCTTCGCAAGTGATATCGACCATATCACCTGTTAATATTCAACAGGTTTTCCCTTTTTTTAAGCAAAAACAACTTCGTCCTTTATTAGCATTATCTTATGCGAAAGTTGTACAGGTGGCTTTAGGTTTCAATCTTTGGCAGGGCATGCCATTAGATGCTTTTGGTGGCCTGGTGCCTTTTAAAGAGGGGAAAAATGTATTGGGCGTTTTGTTTATTTCTTCTTTTTTATCAGGGCGGGCACCGGACGGTGGAGCTATGCTTTCTGTGTTTTTAGGGGGTTACCGTAAACCAGAAGTTCATGATTGGGATGATGACAAGATCAGGCAGTATCTTGCCAGTGAATTACCGGCCATGATGAATATGCCTGATTTTAATCCTGACCTGATCCGTATTATGCGTTATGAGGCGGCAATCCCGCAGTACGGTAAAAATTCCTCAGAACGTCTGGAAAGCATTGAGGAGATTCAGTATACCTACCCGGGAATTTGGCTTGCCGGGAATATCAGGGATGGTATTGGTATGGCTGATCGCATCAGGCAAGGAAAAATACTGGCTGATCAGGTTATTAATGCCGAAAGTTAAATGGTCTGAACGTTTTGGAAAACTTTCATTTTGGCAATTGCTTATAGGCTTTTAATTTCGTTGACCAAAGCCTGGAGCGAATCTTTGGCGTTGCCGAACAGCATCCGGGTTTTGTCATCAAAAAATAAATGATTTTCAATGGCTGCATAACCTTTACCCATGCCACGTTTCATAACAATGATGTTTTTAGCTTCATGTGCTTTGATAATCGGCATTCCGGCTATCGGACTGGAAGGATCTTCTTCGGCAGCCGGATTTACCACATCATTGGCGCCAATGACTATGGCAACATCAGTATTGGGCATTTGTGGATTGATATCATCCATTTCTACCAATTTGTCATAAGGAACATCGGCTTCAGCAAGCAAAACATTCATATGTCCCGGCATTCTCCCGGCAACAGGGTGAATAGCAAATTTGACTTCCACACCTTTTTCCTCAAGAAGCCTGGCCATTTCATTACATATATGTTGGGCTTGTGCAACGGCCAATCCATATCCGGGAATGATGACAACCCTTTGGGTATAACTGAGCAAAACGGAAGCATCACTAAGTGATATTTCTTTAATATTACCCATTTCTTTTTGTTCTGCAGCTCCGCCACCTCCTCCAAATGCTCCGATTATAACATTGAGCAGCGATCTGTTCATGGCTTTACACATCAGTAGCGTAAGAATTGAACCTGCTGAGCCAACAAAAATACCTCCCAAAATCATGGCCTGGTTGTGATAAATGAACCCTGCCATAGCTGCAGCAATACCGGTAAAGGAATTTAATAAGGAGATGACCACCGGCATATCGGCTCCGCCAATGGGTAAAACAAATGTTATTCCGTAAATTAAGGCGATGCCAAGCAGAATATAAGAATAAGTGACCTGGTCATTGAATCCTATATTACCGGTAAGCATAAAAACGGTTAGTGCAATAATCGCTCCTAAAAAAAGTAAATTGATGTAAGTCATGGCTTTGTTGAATACATCTCCTATTTTGCCATCTAATTTCCCGTAGGCGATCATACTTCCGCTAAATGCAATACTTCCGATTATAAGCCCCAGCAATGTTACTATTGCTGAACTGTTAGCCGGATTAGAATATTCCATCAGGGCAACCAGTGCAGAGGCCGCGCCGCCACTGGCATTAAATATAGATACAAGTTGCGGCATGGCTGTCATCTTAACTCTCCGGGCAACCATGGTGCCAAGAACTGCCCCAAAAACAATAGCTGTTAAGATAACAATGGCGTTTATGGGAGAAATGAGTTGTCCGCCATCATCCCGGTGTAAAAGAAGTGTGGTAATCATGGCAAGAAACATTCCTGCTGCTGCCCATAAATTTCCTTTTCGCGCTGATTCCGGATG
This sequence comes from uncultured Bacteroidales bacterium, assembly GCA_964606415.1. Taxonomy (GTDB): domain Bacteria; phylum Bacteroidota; class Bacteroidia; order Bacteroidales; family JBBRXJ01; genus CAZSGN01. Next base: position 12,738 of record CAZSGN010000038.1, on the reverse strand, counting down.
ACTAAGGAATTTCAGGCCAATAACAAAAAATATAGCGGCAATGAGATAGCTAAGTTCCAGCAATGCATCTCCCATTGTGATATTGAGGTCCTGTAGTGTGTTCATGATCAATTATTTTTTTCTCTTTTTCTTAAACATTTCCAACATTCTGTCGGTGACAACAAAACCACCTACAACATTAAGGGTTCCAAAAACAACCGCCAAAGCACCCATAATCAGACTCAGAGATAACTTTGACAGGTCAGCATGTCCCAGTAAAATGATGCCGCCAATGACGATGACACCGCTTATGGCATTGGCGCCTGACATTAATGGGGTATGAAGAATAGCGGGTACATTGCTGATAACTTCAAAGCCCAGGAATACTGATAGGGTAATGATGAAAATCAACTCTTTATGTAAATAAAAAAATACCAAAAAGTCTTCCATGATAAGTGGTTTATTGGTTTAATAATGATTTAACCCGGTCGCTTATAATTTCTGACTGATGGGTCATACAGGTTTGTTTGACGACCTCATCTTCCATATTAAGATGCATTGTTCCTTCTTCAGTGATCAGGAGTTTTATGAAGTTAACTGCATTTTTGCCAAACATCAGGCTGGCATCATTTGGCATTTCGTCCGGGTAGTTGGATTTGCCGATGATGGTTACGCCTTTTTCATTTATAATTTTTCCTGATTTGCTTAATTCGCAATTACCTCCTGTCGATGCAGCGAGGTCGATAATGACTGTGCCCGGATTCATATTTTGAACTGTTTCTTTTTTAATCAGTAACGGGGCTTTTTTTCCTGGAATTTGGGCGGTGGCAATAATCACGTTGGATTTTAAAGCATGGTCATGTATTAGTTTTGCTTGCCTGGCTTTGAATTCTTCATCTTGCTCAACAGCATATCCGCCTGAGGAAGCTTCTTCACGTGCTCCCTCAACTTCAATAAATTTTCCTCCCAAACTTTCTACTTCTTCTTTTACGGCAGATCTAACATCAAAAACTTCCACGACAGCCCCAAGTTTTCTGCTGGTGGCAATAGCCTGAAGCCCGGCGACACCGGCTCCCAGTATTAATACTTTTGCTGGTTTTATGGTGCCTGCCGCTGTCATAAACATGGGGAAAAATTTGGGTAAATGGTTCGCCGCATCCAGCACGGCTTTATAGCCAGCGACGGTAGCCATAGATGATAAAACATCCATAGACTGTGCTCTGGTGATTCTCGGCACCAGGTCAAGACTGAATATGGTTTTCCCTTTTTCTGCTAATTTTTGTGTTTGCTTAATGTCCCATAGTGGGTTAAATACAGAAATACAGGCTTGATTGTCATTTAATTGATCAATTTCTTTTTCGGCTGGGGGTGTGACCGAGAGGATTAAATCTGCTTTTTTAAGCACGTCTTTTCTCGATTGGATCGTTGCTCCGGCTTCTTCAAATAATTTGTTATCAATGAATGCATTTTGTCCTGCATCTTTTTCGACCACAACCTCAACTTTTAGCTTGAGTAGGTCGCGAACACTATCAGGGATTAAGGCAACCCTTTTATCCGCTTCATTTCCTTTAATAACACCTATTAGCATGATGGGATTAGTATGTAATTTTGTTTAAAGATAGCATTTTTTCATTAAAATAGAAAGATTCTAAATAATTTTTTCTTAGGAACGTATATAAATATGGGGATCTTTATTTATTGTTTCCGTTGGTGATTAAAGAGGCTGCTTCTTGATCCAAAAACCAGTGAAGCGTTCCATTTTGTGCTTTAATATGTGTGGCAGGTAAATCCTGATTATTTTTTTTAATAATCTCGGACAGAATTTTTGCTTTGTTTTCTCCACTAACAAGAAAAGAAATGTTATTTGCATTATTGATAACAGTGCCTGTAAGTGTGATTCTTTTTTGCCCTGATTCGGGATGTGTGGCTGTAGAGACAAAATCTTTACTTTTTAGTAGTGATTTTTGGTTTGGGAAGATAGAGGCTGTATGGCCATCATCTCCTACACCTAGTTGCACAAGGTCAAAACGGGGTAAATTATTTTCTTTGGGCAGGTAGTGACTAATTTCGTGGCTATATCTTTTTGCTTCCTCTTCCGGGTTGGCTTCTCCAGCAATACGGTGAATGTTTTCTTCCGGGATATTAATTTTTGAAAGCAGTCTTTTCCTGGTCATTTTATAATTACTTTCATCGTCTTCCGGGGAAACACACCGTTCATCAACCCAAAAAAGGTGAATGCGGTTCCATTGTATGGTATTTGATTCATATATGGATAAGTATTCGAACCAAAGACGCGGAGTCGAGCCGCCTGATATGGCTATATTAACCTGATCACTGATACTTAGATTTATAATTGTTTCTAGTTGTGACGTTAATTGTTTAACGGTTTCCTGCGGATTATCAAAAACATGTATATTCATTTTTTCTTCTTTTTAAAATGTGCAATCGCATTCTGTTGTTAGTGTCCTGCAAGGATTACGCCAAAGGTAACCTGTTTGAAGAATGAATTCAGTAGCTTCTAGAGGGCCCCATGTTCCTGAGGGGTAATTATACATTTTAGCTGAAGAATTGTTTTTCCAGTATTCCTGAATAGGTGTGATAATTTTCCACATTTCTTCAAGAGCATCTCCCCGGGTATAAAGGGTTGAGTCGCCAGAAATACAATCAAGTATTAGTCTTTCATAAGCAGTGGGTAGCTCCTGGTCCGACAGATCAGCATACCGAAAATCCATATTAACATTTTGGACGTCAAAACCTGCTCCTGGAATTTTCATTCCAAAGCGGAACATCAGGCCTTCGTCAGGCTGTATCCGGATAATTAATTGATTGGGCTCCTGGTTTTGTTGATCCCCGTTACGAAATATGCTGTGGGGTGGTTCTTTAAAATGGATAACTATTTCAGTCGCTTTGTTAGGCAGCCTTTTGCCAGTTCTTATGAAGAAAGGAACATTCCCCCACCGCCAATTGTCTATATGTAATTTCATAGCAACAAATGTTTCTGTAAGGGAGTTTTTATCTACTCCTTCTTCTTCCAGGTAGCCATTTAATTTTTCTCCCCGGAAATGGCTCGCTGTATATTGGCCTCTTATCACATTATTTTTCACATCCTCCTGACTTAAAGGCCTGATAGACTGAAATACTTTTAAAGTTTCATTCCGGATGGCACTTGACTCATGGACAGCCGGCGGTTCCATTGCTACCATTGCCATTACCTGGAGTAAGTGGTTTTGAACCATATCTCGCAAAGCACCACTGGTATCATAATATCCTCCCCGTTCTTCAACACCAATGCTTTCTGATGCAGTAATTTGTACGTGATCAATGAAGTTCCGGTTCCAGAGTGGCTCAAAGATCCCGTTGGAAAAGCGGGTAACCATGATGTTTTGAACAGTTTCTTTTCCTAAGTAATGATCAATGCGGTAGATTTGCTGTTCCTCAAAAATTTCAAGTAGTTCTTTGTTTAATTGTTGAGCACCTTCAAGATCATAACCAAAAGGTTTTTCTATAATGACCCGCTTCCATTTTTTATTATAATTTTCTTGTTTGTTGAGCCCGCATTGTTCAATCCCACGGGCAATGGTCGCGTAAAGAGAAGGAGGGGTTGAAAAATAAAATAAATAATTCTCATGACAGCCAATTGATTTGTTTAGCTCATCAAGTCGGTTTTTAAGAATATTATATTGATCAGGAGATGTTGTGGACATGGAGGTATAAAAAAGGGATTGTAAAAATTTTTTATCCTGTATGCCGGTAAAATCTTTGATTTGTTTAATAAAACTTTCATCATTTAATGTTTTTCGTCCAATTCCTAACACGGCAAACTTTTCCGGAAGACGATTTTGTAAATAGAGATCGTATAAGGCTGGGATGAGTTTTCGTTTGGTGAGATCGCCAGAGGCTCCGAAAATTACCATGATTAGATTGTTTTCTTTTTCCATAAAAAATATATTTTATTAATTTTATTACATATTTTTGCGCTGCTTTTAATGCTTTAAATTACGATATTTTAAGTAAAATTCAAACTGCTTTATTATTTATTGTCTTATGATAAGAAGTATCCTTACATTTTATTTGTGTTTATTTCCGTTTTTATTGATTGAAGCCCAGAATTTATCTCTTAGTGGCTACTTGCGTGATGCTTCCAACGGAGAGGCTTTAATAGGGGCAACCGTTTATGTGAAAGAAGCCGGACGTGGAACCTCAACCAATGCTTACGGCTATTATTCCATGAGTCTGCCGCCGGGAAAATATTCAGTGGAATATTCCTATTTGGGTTATCAAAAAGAGATAAAAATAATGAAACTTGAGCAGAATAAAAAAGTAACCATCGAATTATCATCTAAAACAAAACAACTTGAAGCTGTTGAGGTTTATTCTGAACGTAAAGATGATAATATCAAAAAAGCGGAGATGAGTGTAGAAAAAATTGAAATGAAGCAAATAAAGCAAATTCCTGCTTTAATGGGAGAAGTGGATGTGGTGAAAGCAATACAGCTTTTGCCTGGGGTTAGTTTTGTTTCTGAAGGATCGTCTAATTTTAGTGTAAGAGGTGGAACGCCTGATCAAAATCTTATTCTGCTTGATGAAGCCCCCGTGTATAATGCTTCTCATCTAATGGGTTTTTTCTCTGTATTTAATAATGATGCGGTGAAGAATGCTAAATTATACAAGGGAGATATACCCCCGCGATATGGAGGTCGCTTATCTTCTTTGCTGGATATACGAATGAAGGAAGGAAATAGCAAAGAATTTTCCGGATCGGGTGGAATTGGATTAATATCCAGCCGGTTAACGTTGGAGGCACCTCTTTTTAAAGACAAATCTTCTTTTATTGTTGCCGGACGAAGAACTTATGCGGATATCTTTTTGCCTCTGGCTAATGAGGAGCGTGTTCAAAATAGTAAGCTTTACTTCTATGATTTAAATGCCAAGTATAATCATGAGATCAATGATAATAACCGTTTCTTTGTATCTGGTTATTTTGGTCGGGATGTATTTAAAAATGAGATGGGTGATTTTCAGTTTGGTAATCAGACCATGACAACAAGGTGGAATCATTTATTTAATCAAAAATTGTTTAGCAACTTCACGGCTATCTATAGCAAATATGACTATTTTACCGGTACTTCTTCGGAGGGTAGAGCGAATTCCTTTACCTGGGACTCTTATCTCGAGGATTTTGGTATTAAAGAGGATATGACCTGGTTTGTTAATGAAAAGAATAAAGTGCGATTTGGATTATCTTCTAAGTATCATATCATGAATCAGGGAGTGATAGAAGGAAATGGTGAAGAAAGCCTGATTAATACCTTTAAATTGCCCATCCGTAAAACGCTTGAGCATGGTATTTATATTTCCAATGAGCAAAAATTGTTTGAGCCGCTTACCTTTAAATATGGGGCCAGGTATTCTTTGTTTCAGAACCTGGGGCCGGATGATGTATTTCTTTATAATGATCAATATCAGCAAGTTGATTCTCTCTCTTATGGCAAGAATGAAGTGCATCATCATGATGGGGCTTTTGAACCCCGGTTGGGAATGAATTTTGTCATTAATGACTTTAATTCTGTGAAAGCCAGCTATTCCAGGACAACCCAGTATATTCAACTTGCTTCAAACTCAACGGCAGGGATGCCTCTGGATATTTGGTTTCCTGCCAGTCCAAATACTCGCCCGCAACATGCCGATCAATATGCTATTGGATATTTTAGGAATTTTAGAGAGCATACTATTGAGACTTCTATGGAGGTTTTTTATAAGGATTATAAAAATGTAATTGATTTTAAAGATTTCGCAGAATTATTGTTAAATGAAAAGCTGGAAGGTGAGTTGCGATATGGTAAAGGCAGGGCGTATGGACTTGAGTTAATGGTGCGCAAAAACGGAGGGCGGTTTAATGGCTGGGTTGGTTATACTTTATCCCGCTCTGAACGGAAAGTTGATTTAATCAATGATGGAAAGTATTATTTATCTCCTTATGACAAGCCTCATAATCTTTCTGTTGTTCTTAATTATCAAATATCCCCGCAGGTTGTTGTTTCGGCAAACTGGGTTTATGCAAGCGGGTTGCCGGCTACTTTCCCTGTTGGCCGGACAGAGATGTTTAATAAGATTGTGCCTGTGTATTCAGATCGTAATGCCTACCGTTTTCCTGATTATCACCGTATGGACCTTTCTGTAACGATTAAACCAAAACCGGATCCTGATCGTTTCTGGGAAGGGGAGTGGAATTTCTCTGTATATAATGTGTATGACAGACATAACGCATGGACAATTAATTTTGTGCAGGATCAACAGCAACAGGCCATTACGTATGCAGAGAAAACTTATTTATTTCCTATATTACCTACGGTAACTTATAATTTTAAATTTTAGGTATGTTGAGCAAAGTAATTTTAAATATATTAAATAGTAGCATCATTATGAGGAATGCAGGTTTATTAACATTATTTATTCTTCTTTTAGGTTGTACCGAAAAGATTGATATTGACCTGGATAGCAGTTATACCAGATTGACCGTTACAGGCGAGATAACTACGGACACAACTGCTCACTGGGTTCGTTTAACCCAAAGTGCTGATTTTTATGCCAATGAGCCTGTTTCGCCTGTTAAAGGAGCTAAAGTAAGTATTTCTGATGGTACGGAAACATTTGTCCTGAATGAAGTCAAAGACGGGTATTATCTCACTGATTCAAATGTGTACGGGGTTGTTGGTAATACTTATATTTTAACGATTGAGCATGTGGATATTGATAAAGATGGTGATTTTGAAACTTATACGGCAAGTAGCCAGTTGAAAAACGTGGGTTATATTGACTCAATTTTTGTAACTGTTTTTCCTTATTCATTTATTGATGCTTATGCACTTAAATTAAACGCGAAGGATCCGCCTTCAAAAGATTTCTATATGTTTAAGACATTGTTGAATGGTCAGCGTATTAAAGATACTATTGATCAGCTTTTTATTACAGATGATCAGTTTTTTAATGGCAACCGGACAGATAGTGTAGTGGTGGAGGTGCTTGATCAGGACAGATCTGCCGAGCAATTGAATATAGGGGATACCCTGGTGCTTGAGATGTGTGGTATTACAGAAGCATATTATCAATTTATTAATGAAGTGAGAGAAGTGACGGGGTTTAATAATCCGATTTTTGGCGGGCCTCCAGCTAATGTAAGTACAAATCTTAGCAATGGTGCCGTTGGCTTTTTTGCCGCTTATTCAATAACTCGTGATACCCTCGTTTTTGATGGTTTATAAAGAAGGTTATATTATTTAAAAAAACATCAGTTTATTTTTTGCTTCCGGGTTTTCCGAATTTAAAAAATGTCTGAATGTTTTCACATATCCGGTCCATTAGCCGGTTTCTTGCCTCAAAGCTGCCCCATGCAACATGGGGGAGGAGCAATATGTCTTCAGTACGGTTGATTTTTAAGAAAGGGTGATCTCCGGGAATAGGCTCCTGAGTGAATACATCAAAGGCAGCTTTCCAGGGCTTGCCCTGATCAAATGATTTGGCAAAATCCTTTTCGTTGACAATTCCGCCCCGCCCCATATTAATGAGTATACTATGTGGCTTCATTAGATCCAGTTCTGCGTATTTAATCAGATTTTCTGTATAATCATTTAACGGTGCATGAATAGAGAGGATGTCTGATGTTTCCAATAACGAATGAAGCGGGAGATGTTGATAAGGAACATCCTGTACATTCCCTGAAGGACTGTGGTAAACAATTGTTGCCCCAAAAGCTTCAGCAATGGCGGCTACTCTTTTTCCTATAGTGCCTAAACCTATAATTCCAATTTGTTTTCCAGCTATTTCTGTAAAAGAAGGACCAATATGGGTAAATAATTCCTGGTTGCTGTAAAACCCTTTTTTAACATATTGGTCGTAATAGACTGGCTGGTTTAATAAATATAATAGTGTTGTAAAAGTGGTTTGTGTAACGCTTTCGGTTGAATAACCTGCTACGTTCATAACACTGATTTCTTTTTTTTCAGCATGGAATAAATCAATATTGTTCATGCCAGTGGCCGCCAGGCATATGAGTTTTAAATGAGGAGCCTGATCGATCATCTCCGCATCCATGAATACTTTGTTAACAATAACAATCTCCGCTTCTTTAATCCGGCCGGGACATTCTGCTCTACTGGTGTTTTCATATAATTGAACTTCACCTAAGGGGGCTAGTTTGCCGGCAATATCTATACCTTCACCCAAAGTTAATGTATCAAGAAAAACGATCTTCATAGTGGTTTATTAATGTTTATTTGGTTATAACATTTCACGCATGGCAAATTCAAAAGAGGTCATTTGATAGACGTAATAGTTTAACCAGTTTGAGAAAAGCATGTTGGCATGACTGGTCCATCTTGCCAGAGGCTGGCGGGTTGGATCGTCATTTGGAAAGTAGTTTTGGGGGATTTGTATTTGAATTCCTTTTTGTAGATCTCGCTCGTATTCTCTTTTAAGCGCACAGGGGTCATATTCTGAATGCCCGCTTACAAAAATTTCTTTTCCATCTGTTGAAGTAGCAATATAAACACCCGCTTCTTCGCTTTCAGCAAGTATTTGTAATTCCGGTACCTTGTCTATGTCTTCCCGCTCGGCTGTGGAGTATCTGCTGTGGGGGGCAACAAATTCATCATCGAATCCACGCACAAGCGGAATTTGTTTATTGATGACCCGGTGATTGAAAACACCGAATATTTTTTCTTTAACCACATGCTTTGGAATATTATAATGATGGTATAAGCCTGCTTGTGCTGCCCAGCAAATATAAAGGGTGGACGTCACATGATCGCGGCTCCATTCCATGATTTCTGTTAATTCATTCCAATAATCAACATCTTCAAAATTTAACTTCTCAACAGGGGCACCCGTAATAATCATACCGTCAAAATTAGTATCTTTGATGTCATCAAAGGTTTTATAAAACAGATCAAGGTGCTCTTTGGGTGTGTGTTTGGAAATATGTTCCTGGGTATGAACAAGTGTGATTTCAACCTGAAGTGGACTGTTAGATAATAACCTCAGGATGTGTAATTCTGTTTCCATCTTTAGTGGCATAAGATTGACGATTACAATCTGCAACGGTCTTATATCCTGCCGCATGGCAGTCTCCTCACGCATCACAAAGATGTTCTCTTTGTTGAGATCTTCTATTGCCGGTAAATTGTTAGGTATATTTAATGGCATCGTTTAGTGTGCATTTAATGTTAAGCAAAATTAAAAATTTGTTCTAATATCTTTCATGAACAATTATTAATATTATTCTTTATCTATTCTGCAAAGTTACTTATTTTTTAAAACTATTCTAAATAGTTGCCTGTGGATTGTTTTTTATTTTATTTTGTTTTAAAGATAAACGGTTATGGGATAAATATTTGATAATTACTTATGCAAAGTCATCTAAAATTATTAATATTGTTTAAAAGGGTGTGTTTATGTTGTATCGATTTGTTTTATTGTTATTTATTTCTTTTACTTGTTATTTATTTAGTTTTGCTGATCAGCCAGCAGACTCCATTGAGGTTATAGCAACTCAGTCAAATAGTAATTTATTGTATGCAGGAATTGATAATCCGATAAAGATTCCTGGTTATTCACCTTCGGATATTGACGTTTCCTCTTCTAATGGTAAGATTTATGAAACGGATACTGGTTTTATATTAATCCCTTCCCAGCATGGAAAGAATAAACTAACGATAAAAAATAAGAATTCACCTGATGCAGGCGAAAAGCAGGTGGAAATGGATGTGATCCGCTTTCCCCAGCCGGATCTTTATATTGGAGATGAAAGAATAGGGGCGGATCGTGAGATTAATAAAAGAAAGTTGCTGGGAGCGGATAGTATTCATGTCTTCTTTACTGACGATATTAAAAATATTGAGGAATGGTTTGAGATTCGTGGTTTTAATCTGGGATACCATTATGGTGGACATTACCTCTCTTTTGACAATGACGGAAATACCTTTACTGATAAAACGAAACGTTCGCTGATTTCACTAAAGCCCGGACAGGATATCATTATTCGTATTCAATTGATAAGTAAAATGAATATATCTGTCAGTCGCCCACTTTATAGAATCAAGGTTACTTTATGATGTGGCGAATGCATTTAATTTTTCAAGAAAGAAGGCAGGCGCTTTAAGAGGACGCCTGGTTGAGATGTTCACGAAAACCAGCGTTGTCATTGCCTCGTTCAGTAATTGCTCATGCTCATTATAAATCTTGTAGTTAAACTCGATTTTTACACCTGGTAATTTATTTAGTTCTGTTTGGATGGTGAGTAACTCATCATAATGGGCCGGAGCATGGTATTTAATTTGCATATCAATGACCGGCATCATGATTCCTTCTTCTTCCATTTCTTTGTAAGTTAAGCCAATATCACGCATCATTTCTGTGCGCCCAATCTCATAGAGGAAAGGGTAGTTGCCATAATATACCACTTCCATTTTATCAGTGTCCCCATACCTTACACGGTAATAAGTTTTATTGGTGATTCTCATTATTCTTTTCTTCGTTTAAAAGGTGAATCGGGCTCTTTGGCCATTTGATTGTAACTGAGTTTATCTAAAAGTCGTGGGGCCCATTTACCAAGGAAAACCGGGATTTTCCCGCTTTTAAAGGTGAGCACCAGCTCTTTTTTATTTCTTTCGGCTGCCCGGATAATTAATTTTGCACATTTTTCGGCACTCATCATTTTGTTTTCATCTCGTGGTGATTTACCCTGTTCAACACCATTTCCTAATAAGGCTGTATTGCGTATGTTTGAGCTGGTGAAGCCTGGCGCAACCACCAGCACATTTATGCCATTATGCAGATTTTCAGTGCGGAGGGCGTCCATGAATCCTCGCACCGCATATTTTGAAGCTGAGTAGCCAGTCCTTCCCGGTAAGCCAACATGCCCTGCGACAGAAATAACGCCTACTAAGGAGCCTTTTTGTTCAATAATATGCGGAAGTGCATATTTTGTACAATAAACAGTGCCCCAAAAGTTAACGTCCATTAATTGTTTGAGTACATCAATTTCTGTATCCTGGAACAGGGCTCTCATACTAATTCCGGCATTGTTGATCAGAATATCGATCTTCCCGTATTTTTCAAGGGCTTGATTGATCAGGTTTTCGCATGAATCCTGGGATGTAACATCGGTTTGGACGGGGTGGACATCATAATTAGCTTGCTTGAGCTCATAAGCGGTATTTTCCATTTTCTCAAGCTGACGAGCCGCCATTACGACTTTAGCCCCTCTGGAAGCATATTCCTTAGCAAGGGCCAGGCCAATTCCTGACGATGCTCCTGTAATAATAACTACCTTGTTTTTCATTGCACAATCATTTAATTGCAAATGTAGAAAATATTTATCTCTTTTTTAATGAACTTATTGATGTTTCCATTGTCAGATTAAGCAGATGTTTGTTGTTAAGAGATATTGATTTGTAAATGGAGGCCTTATTTTCTCACAGGCTTAAGGAAAAGCCTGCAAGGAGATAAACAATAATATCCGGTTGTTAAATAATCAGCTATCCATTATTCATTAAATATCCTGTCATTTTCGACTTAATATCTTCTAACATTATTATTTTTGCAGCCATATAAATCACCAATTATGAGTATTAAAGATCAAATAGATAAGCGGCGGACTTTTGCTATTATCAGTCATCCTGACGCAGGTAAAACGACGCTGACAGAAAAATTGCTGTTATACGGCGGGGCGATCCAGACAGCTGGTGCTGTTAAGAATAATAAAATTGAAAAAACGGCCACCTCCGATTTTATGCAAATAGAAAAGCAAAGGGGTATTTCTGTGGCGACATCGGTGATGGCTTTTGATTATAATGGCATTCGGGTGAATATACTGGATACCCCCGGGCATAAGGATTTTGCCGAGGATACCTATCGGACGCTCAGTGCAGTGGATAGTGTGATTCTTGTTGTTGATTCGGCTAAAGGTGTTGAGGAGCAGACCCGTAAATTGATGGAGGTTTGCCGCATGCGGCATACACCGGTGATGGTTTTTGTTAATAAAATGGACCGGGAGGGGAATGATCCTTTGGATATTATTGAGGAGATTGAGGAGGAACTGGATATTGCCGTAAGGCCCTATACATGGCCAATAGGGAAAGGAAAGCGTTTTAAAGGGGTGTATAATCTTTTCAAAGAAAAAATTCAATTGTACGAACCGGAAAAATCCGGTGTTTCACAGGAATTGGTCGGTTCAACTGATATTCATGACCCCGAACTGGAAAAACATCTTGGAAAAGATGTGGTGGAGCAATTGAGGGAAGAGGTTGACCTGGCTAATGGGGTTTTTGAATCGTTTAATCTGGATCTTTACCGGGAAGGTTATTTAGCGCCATTATTTTTTGGCAGTGCGCTTTATAATTTCGGAGTACTCGAGTTATTGGAAACATTCCTTGATATTGCGTCACCTCCTGGTCAGGTCGAAACGGTTGAACGCATTGTTCAACCGGATGAAAATAAGCTGACGGGCTTTGTTTTTAAAATTCATGCTAATCTTGATCCGAATCATCGTGATCGTATTGCCTTCTTGAGAATTACTTCTGGTAAGTTCGAACGGAATAAATTTTATTATCATCCCCGCCTGGAAAAAAAAAATGCGGTTTCCTTCTCCAACCAGTTTTATGGCTAATGATAAAAGTATTGTTGAAGAGGCCTTTCCTGGCGATGTTATAGGGCTTTATGATAATGGGAGCTTTAAAATTGGTGATTCGGTAACAGAAGGTG
>CAZSGN010000037.1:0-15331 GCA_964606415.1 uncultured Bacteroidales bacterium | reverse complement strand
AATCGCTCAATTTGGGTTGTATTTTAATGGAAATTGTTTGCCCAAAATGAGCAACGATATTGCATCAATCAAAAAACGCAATATTTAAACTACATTTAAACTACATGCACAACAATATTTTAACCATTATAATAAGGGTAGAACCACATTTATTATTTTTGAGGATGTGTTGAGATATACGGTTGGGTCTTTATGTTGTTCATTTAAAGCCAATGATACCTGCTTCATGTACTTTTTTATGTAAATTGGTTTAAGTTAAACATATTTATGATGTTCCACGTGGAACAATGATTTTTTTATTTAAATATTTCAAGAATGAAAGTAGAAGGAAAAATCTTTAATAGTGAACAGATGGTATTTGAGAATGGCTTTCTCGAAATAGAAAATGGTATCATTATTAAAAGGGGACTTTGCCAGGATGTGCCTGATCAATATATTTTACCGGGATTGGTTGATGCGCATGTGCATATTGAAAGCAGTATGGTTACGCCTGTTCGTTTCGCCGAAGTAGCCTTGACGCATGGGACTGTTGCTACGGTCTCTGATCCTCATGAAATTGCTAATGTGCTTGGTAAAAAGGGAGTTGAATTTATGGTTGAGAATGGAAAAAAAGCACCGTTTTATTTTTATTTTGGTGTGCCTTCTTGTGTGCCTGCTGCTCCTTATGATTTTTCAGGTGCTGTCTTAGGTCCACAAGAGGTGGAAGATTTATTGGATTCCCCGGATATGTGGTTCCTCGCAGAAATGATGAATTTTCCTGGTGTATTGCATGATGATCCTGATGTTTTAAGAAAAATTAATGATGCGCATCGTCTTAATAAACCTGTTGATGGGCATGCTCCTGGTCTTTTAGGAAAGGACTTGGATAAGTATATCAAGGCTGGGGTGCAAACAGATCATGAAGCTTCATCTTACCAGGAAGGACTTGAAAAAATTAAAAAAGGAATGAAATTGTTGATACGGGAAGGCAGTGCTGCACGTAATTTTGATGAATTGGCGCCTTTGATTGATGATTTTCCTGACCAGGTCATGCTTTGTTGTGATGATATTCATCCGGATAATTTATTATCCGGGCATATTAATTTGATTATTAAAAAAGGTATCCAGCGTGGAATTCCGGTTGAAAAACTTATTCATACGGCAACAACCAATCCTGTTAAACATTATGGACTTACTAATGGATTGTTACGAGTAAATGATTCGGCAGATTTTATCGTGATTGATGATCTGGATGAGATGATTATTGCAAATACATTTGTTAATGGCGTTTGTGTGTACGAGCAAGGACATGATATTCATTTTGAGATGGAAAGTATAGCTGTTAATCAGTTTAAGTGTGATCTCATCACCCTAAATGAGATTGAGGTGCCTTGCAACGCACAGTCTGTCCGAGCAATAGGTGTCCGGGAGGGGGATCTTTTTACCGATCATTTGGTGCATCATTATGATAAAAATTATGGCCGTTTGGCGATAGATGTTGATGCTGATGTGCTTAAACTTGTAATGGTTAATCGCTATCAATCGATGCCTCCTTCAGTTGCATTGGTTAAAAATACAGGTTTGAAAAAGGGAGCTATGGCTTCCTCGGTTGCGCATGATAGTCATAATATTATTGCTGTTGGTGCTTCTGAAGATGATCTGTTGACAGTGATCAATTTGCTTATTCATGGTAAAGGGGGACTGGCTGCTGTTAGCGGGGATGATCAATATTTTTTACCTTTGCCTGTTGCCGGGATTATGGCTGATCAAAAATTATCCTTCGTAGCACAACGTTATCAAATGTTGGATGCCGTTGTGAAGGATTGGGGCTCAACATTAAAAGCGCCTTTTATGGCTTTATCTTTTTTGGGTTTAATTGTGATCCCAGAACTTAAAATTGGGCCTAAGGGATTATTTGATGTTTCATTGTTTGATTATATTTCTCCTTGTGTGGATTAATTTGTTGTTATGGCGTTTAAGGATTTGCTTGCTAACTTGCCTGATAAGCCTGGTGTTTACCAATTTTTTGATAAACAAGGGAAGATTATATACATTGGTAAAGCATTGAATCTTAAAAAAAGGGTGTCTTCTTACTTTCAAAAAAATCCCGGTAATTACAAAACACGGGTGATGGTGAAAAATATTCACGATATCCGTCATATTGTTGTTGATAATGAATCGGATGCTTTATTGCTTGAAAATAATTTAATTAAACAATATCAGCCGAAGTATAATGTTCAGCTTAAGGATGATAAAACTTTTCCCTGGATATGTATTAAAAATGAACCTTTCCCCAGGGTGTTTTTTACCAGGAATAAATTGAATGATGGTTCTTTTTATCTTGGACCATATACATCGGTAAAAACTGTAAAAACTTTATTGGACCTGGTGCGTAAACTTTATAAGTTACGGACTTGTAAATATAATTTGTCCGCTGAAAATATTCACCAAGGTAAATGTAGGGTTTGTCTCGAATATCATATAGGGAATTGTAAAGGGCCGTGCGAAAATCTTCAGTCTGAAGCGGATTATAATCAGGATATTGAGCAAATTAAAAAGATTCTTAAGGGAGATATTCAGCAAGTGATTCGTTATTTGCAGGATATGATGAAAAATCTGGCAAATAATCAGCAATTTGAACAGGCCCAGGAGATTAAAGAGAAAATCGCTTTGCTGCAAAAGTATAAAAGTAAGTCAACCATTGTGCATCCTAATATTGCTGATGTGGATGTTTTTTTTCTTATCAATGAAGGGGATAAAGCCTGGGTGAATTTTTTGCGTGTGATACAGGGAGCGGTGGTGCAAATTCATTCCGTCGAAATAAAAAAGAAAATTGATGAGCATGATGAACAACTTCTCGCTTATGCTGTGGTTCATCTAAGGGAGCGTTTTAATAGCAGTGCACGGGAGATTATTCTGCCTTTTATGCTTGAAGATAAAATCCCTGGCGCACAGATTACTGTTCCTAAACGTGGCGACAAATTTAAATTATTAACGCTCTCTCAAAGGAATTTAAATTATTTTATTCTTGAAAATCAAAAACGTAAATATACCCGGAATCCGGATGAACGGAACCATCGATTGCTTGAACAGTTAAAAAATGAATTAAATATTCATGATCAACCTGCTCATATTGAGTGTTTTGACAATTCTAACTTGCAAGGCTCAAATCCCGTTGCTGCTTGTGTGGTTTTTCGCAATGGAAAGCCGGCCAGAAGTGAATACCGGCATTTTCATGTTAAAACGGTATCCGGGCCGGATGATTTTGCTTCGATGGAAGAGGTGGTTTATCGAAGGTATAAACGTTTATTAGATGATAATGTTGATTTACCTCAGTTAATTGTTATTGATGGGGGTAAAGGGCAATTGAATGCTGCAGTGAAAAGTCTTGAAAAACTTGATATTGCTGGACAGGTGGCTATTATTGGTATTGCTAAAAGATTAGAAGAAATTTTTAAACCTGGGGAATCTTTGCCGTTGTTTCTTGGTAAGCAGGCAGAATCGCTTAAAGTTATTCAGCATATCCGGAATGAAGCACATCGATTTGGAATTGAATTTCATCGTCATTTACGATCTAATCAGTTTTTAGAAAGTGAACTCGATCATATTCCTGGTATTGGCGAAAAGTTAAAACAAAAGTTATTAATTAAATTTGGAAGTATTGATTTAATTAAAAAAGCTAAGTTAGAAGATTTACAGGATGTTATTGGTATTAAAAAAGGCTTGGTGGTTTGGCAGTTTTTTAATAATAATCATTGTTGATTATGTTTTATATTAATCAGGTTGAGCGATATGAGTGAAGCGAAATATGGCTTTTTTAGTTTTTTAATTATGAGGGATTTGCGATGAAGTGTTCTAACGTGGCAAAAGCGTTTTAGGTGAAATGGGGTTTATTTTTCGCGGTTAATGCTGTATGTCAATAAATCTTCAAGTGATTGCCTGGCTTCGTTTTCAGGAAATTGATGCAGGTATTCGATGGCCAGCGACACATGTTCTTGCATTTTGGATTTGGCATATGTTACTCCTTTATAAAGATGCGCAAATTCGATCACCATGTTAATGGTTTTATTCTTGTGATTTTTTTTCCTGAGTAGATAAAGGATTTTGTTTTGTTCTTGAACAGGTGCTTCTTCTAATGCATGGACGAGTGGAAGGGTTATTTTTTTTTCTTTGATATCATTACCCCTGGGTTTACCCGGGTTCTTTTTATGTTCATAATCAAAAAGATCATCTTTAATTTGAAAAGCAATTCCCGCGTGTAAACCAAATTTTTTCATTAATTCTTGTTGATTTTTTGTGGCTCCGGACGAGTGGGCTCCGGATTCCGTGCAGGCTGATATTAATGAAGCGGTTTTTTTTGTGATTACTTCGAAATATTCTTCTTCTGTTATTTTCTTTTTCCGGATGTTTTTAATTTGTTGAATTTCTCCTTCACTCATCTCTCTTACAGCATCTGAAACGATGTGGAGAAGCTCATATTCTTTATGATCCAGGGCAAGTAGCAGGCCTTTTGCCAGGAGGTAATCGCCAATCAGGACAGCTACTTTTGATTTCCATAAAGCATTGATCGAGAAAAAGTTACGTCGCTCAAAGGATTCGTCTATAACGTCATCATGAATCAGAGTGGCATTGTGTAATAGTTCTACAAGGTTGGCTGCTGTATAAGTTGATTGTTGAATGTTATTGATAAGGCGGGCGGATAAAAAAACAAATAAAGGCCTGATTTGTTTTCCTTTATTTCGCACTACATAATTTAATATGATGTTGAGCAGCGGAACACGGGATTTTAAAACTTTTTTAAAATCCTTGTTGAATGTCTCCAGCTCATTTTGGATGGGTTTTTTTATTTGAAGTAATGTGTTCATGAAGGCTTCGTCTAATTTGTATATGTAAATGTAATAAATTCTACGATTTGGGTAGGGTTTTACTTTATTTGATTGGTCGTTTTATATTGTTTTTTATAACAATATTTATTGATTAATACAATCTCCGCTTCTCAGCCTGTTGAAATCAGTGTAAATCTATCGCTTTTTATGCGGGAAGAATAAAATGACAAAATGATCACATGTCATCATAATAATTTATTTATATATTTGCATTTACTGATGGAATTTTTTTCTGATGTAATCAGATAGCCTAAATTATTCTGCGGAGTAATAAAAAAGGAGAATTGTTTTTAAGAACAGATTAATTTGATTGTCATTTTATTGACTGATTCTTCAGCTATCAATAGATGATAGAATATATAAATAGTACGAAATTTAAGTTATTTATACAATCGGCTATGAACGGAACATTAAATAGTGAACAGCTTGAGAAAGCTTCAAATATGTTAAAGGCTATCGCCCATCCTATGCGTATTGCCATTATTAACTATCTGGAAGACGGTAAAAAGCTTACTGTAACAGAAATTCATCAACTTCTTGATATAGAGCAATCAACTGCTTCTCATCATTTGGGTATACTTAAAGATAAAGGAGTGTTATCATCTCAGCGGGAAGGGAAAAATACTTTTTATTATTTAAAGTTTGATAAATTGGCAAACATTATTGAATGCATGCGGAATTGTATATAATGCAGTGATTTTATATGATGTATGAGTGAAAACCTTTAATCTGAAAGGAAAAGGAATAATTGCTCAATTTGAGGTTAAAATTATTGGCAGGCAAGTGGCAAATCGATGAAAAAGGTGGTGCCTCTCTCCTGGTCGGAGGTGAAATTGACCCTGCCTTTAAGGGTTTTTTCACCCAATATTTTCATGCTATATGTACCCAGGCCCCGGTTATTTCCTTTGGTACTGAATGAATGGCGGAATAATTGTTCCTGTATGTTTTCAGGAATATATGACTGATTGTGGACCCAGAACCTGATGATATTATCTTTGATTTGCCGGCAACCAATGATAACGGGTTTCCCCTCCGGAGATGCTTCCAGTGCATTTTTAACCATATTTTTTAAGATTCGTTTTAATATGTGCCAGTCGCTGGTAATTTCTGTCTTTAAAAAGTCTGGCGCTTTTTTTATTTGATGATTGGAGGTATTTTCATTTTGGCTCATGCTATGATCTTCGATGATCTCATCAATAATTTGGCTGGTTTGAATGGGAGATGGGTTACAGGTATATTGATCATTTTCACTTTGTGCAAGGTTTCTTTGATAAATAATCTCTTCTTCTATGTTTTTAGCTATTCGTTTGATCATATAAATAAGTTCGGAATTGTATTTTTTTTCACTGGAGATTAAATCCAATGCCTGGTTAAGATTATTGGTTAAATTTAATATGTCATGATAAAAGATCCGGTCAATTAATATTTGACGGCTCTTTATTTGTTGATTTTCAACGATAAGGATACAGAACTTTTCATTTTTTAGCGTAATGGGATTAATGGTTATTTTTACTTCAATCACTTCAGCATGATCGTCGTTTTGGTTTTCGGATAAGTAGGTTAAAAAGGTGTGTTCCTGATTTTCTTCAAAAACTTGATGAAGTGTTTTGTGAATAAGACATTGATCACATTGCGAAGCAAGATTGCATGCTTTGTTTGTTAAAAAGCGGCAGTGCCGGAAAGAAAATGTGTCTTTCTGATCGGATGGTGGTAAAAGATCAGGGGTTCCTTCAATTTGCCGGGCATTGTTGGCTCGTATTGTATATGATTGATCAATAATGAGCGCTTGGTAGGGAATTCCTTTTATGATTTGCTGCATATATTCAAATAAGGGGATTTCCCTGTTTTCATGTTGGTTTGACTGTGGTTGACGCATCATGGAAAAATAGATTAATATTTACAAATATACTTCATTTTCAACGAATTAGCAAGATGTATTAAATAAATTTGTGGAAACCTGTATTACCTAAGTTGAGCGATTGTTCGCTATGCTTTAACCACTTAACTTAGGTGACTATAAAAACCTGATAATCATTGCGAAACTTTTGTAAATGTGTTTGTGAATATTGAATATGGCGGATTAGTTTGTTTTTAAATCTTTCGATAAAAACAGACTTTGTGCAATATTCCTCAAATTAATCATTTCCTGCCGCTGATTATTTTATTATTTTTAACTTTGTCTATAACTTTTGTACAATTTTTGAAGTAAACCTTACAGGCGTGTTTTTTTAATTTTTTTAGTGATGTCACAAATACGGGTAACGAAACAATTTCATTTTGAGATGGCGCATGCTTTGTTTGGGTATGATGGTCCTTGCAGATATATTCACGGGCATTCTTACAAATTAGAAGTTACGCTTATCGGGAAACCAAATGATAATCCGGATAGCCCGAAATATGGAATGGTGGTTGATTTTTCGGATTTGAAAAGCTGGGTGAATGAAAATATTATTCAATTTTTTGATCATACATTGCTTATTTCTGACAGGGAAGTTGATTCGGGTCAATTCCGTGATAATCCGCTGTTTAATCGTTTGATGGTGGTTCATTATCAACCATCTTCGGAAAATATTTTAATGGATTTTGTTAACAGGCTGTCAAAAGTGATACCTTCTAATGCCAGGTTGCATTCAATGCGTTTGTACGAAACGGCGTCTTCCTATGCAGAATGGGTGGCAGAGGATAATCAATAACTAATGGAAAAAGGAAAAAAACTTTTTTTAATTGATGCATACTCTTTGATCTTCAGATCATATTATGTGTTTATTAGAAATCCCCGGATGAATTCAAAAGGCATGAATACTTCTGCTGTTTTTGGATTTCTGAATTCTTTGCTGGATATATTACATAATCAGCAACCTACACATATTGCCGCGGTTTTTGATCCGGAAGGAAAAACTTTTCGGAATGAAATGTATGAGCAATATAAAGCAAACCGCGAAGAAACACCCGAAGATATTAAGATGTCTGTGCCTTATATTAAAAAGTTGTTAGCCGCTTTTAATATTGAAATTATTGAAATACAGGGATATGAGGCTGATGATGTAATCGGAACTTTAGCAAAGCATGCCGATAACAAAGGAATAGAGACATTTATGCTAACGCCAGATAAAGATTATATTCAACTTGTTTCTGATCATGTTAAGATGTATAAACCTGGAAGAAGTGGTGGAAACGCTGAAATTATAGGACCGGAGCAGGCTTGTGAAAAATACAGTATTAATGATCCTGATCAAATTCGTGATTACCTGGCTTTGTTGGGCGATGCTTCCGATAATATTCCCGGTGCCAAAGGAATTGGTGATAAAACGGCCAGGAAATTGCTTGCTCAATATCAATCTGTGGAGCATTTGATCCAAAAGGCGGATGAAGTTAAAGGTAAATTAAAGGATAAAATTAAAGAATCTGCCGATAGCATTAGGCTTTCTAAACAATTGGTAACTATTGTCAGGGATGTCCCGGTAGAATTAGATGAACAAAAACTTAAATTAAAATCTTTTAATGCCCAGGCATTGAAAGATATATTTGAGGAATTAGAGTTTAGAGCGATGATGAAAAGGGTGTTTCCTGATTCACCGCAAAATAATGCTTCTGGTCCTGTGCAGGGTAATCTTTTTGATATGCCCTCAGAGGAAAAAAATACAGAATCGGTTTTTAAAACCCTGGAGGATGTTAGTCATCAATATCATCTGGTAGAGGGAGAAGAGCAAATTCAACATTTGGTTGATCAAATGAAGGAGCAACCGGCCTTTTGTTTTGATACCGAAACGACAAGTTTGCAACCATCCGAAGCGCGACTTATTGGCCTGGCTATTAGCTGGAAAGAACATGAGGCGTTTTATGTTGCTTTTCCGGAGAATCAGGAGATTACACGGAAATGGATGGGGCTTTTTAAACCTGTTATGGAGAACGATCAATTGATGAAAGTCGGGCAAAATCTTAAATACGATATCTGGATTTTATATCATTATGGGATTGCTGTCCATGGCCCTTTATTTGATACCATGCTGGCTCATTATTTGGTGCAGCCAGCGTTAAGGCATAACTTGAATAATATGGCTGAGCAGCATTTGAACTATTCCATGGTGAGTATTGAATCGCTTATTGGGAAAAAAGGGAAAAATCAGCGTTCAATGGATACGGTTGAAAAAGAAAAACTTGTTGAATATGCGGGAGAAGATGCTGATATTACCTGGCAGTTGTATAAAATTCTTGAAAAAGAAATTGCTGATAATGGGCTGGAGGATTTGGCTTATAATATGGAGATGCCTTTAATCAGAGTGTTGGCGCGGATGGAACAGGCTGGTATCAGATTGGATAAAAAGGCACTTCATCAGGTTAAAGGCCAGTTAAGCACGGATATCGAACGTATCGAAAAGGAAATTATTGAAATGGCTGGTGTTGGGTATTTTAATATTGCTTCTCCCAAACAACTGGGAGAGGTCTTGTTTGACAGGATGAAAATTGTTGATCAGCCGCCTAAAACCAAAACCAAACAATATGCTACTAGTGAAGAGGTGCTGGAAAAGTTGAAAAATAATCATCCTATAATCGAAAAAATATTAGAATACAGATCATTAAAAAAATTACTTACAGGATATGTTGAAGCATTGCCTAAATTTGTTAATGCGCAGACAAATAAAATTCATACGACTTTTAATCAGGCGCTGGTGGCTACAGGCAGATTGAGTGCTGATCATCCTAATTTACAAAATATTCCTGTTCGTGAAGAACGTGGACGGGAAATAAGGAAAGCTTTTGTTGCATCTGATAAACATCATACCCTTTTGGCAGCGGATTATTCACAGATCGAATTGCGCTTGATCGCTCACATGAGCCAGGATAAGCATCTGCTTGATGCTTTTAATCGAGATGCGGATATCCATGCTGAAACGGCTGCTAAGATATTTAAAGTTAAACGTGAAGAGGTGAGTGCTGATATGCGGAGAAAGGCAAAGACAGCAAATTTTGGTATTATTTATGGTATTTCTGCTTTTGGTTTGTCGCAACGACTGGCTATTCCAAGAAAAGAAGCAAAAGAATTAATTGATGGGTATTTTGAATCTTTTCCGGCTGTTAAAGATTATATGGATAGCGCTATTGAGAAAGCCAAAGAAAAAGGTTATGTAGAGACTTTATTTGGTAGAAGACGTTACCTGAATGATATAAATTCAAGAAATGCTACTGTGCGAGGTTTCGCTGAAAGGAATGCAATTAATGCGCCTTTGCAGGGTACCGCAGCGGATATTATTAAAATGGCCATGCTTCGGATTGATGAATTAATCAGGTCAAAGAAGTATCAATCTGCTATGGTACTCCAGGTGCATGATGAACTGATTTTTGATGTGCTTAATGATGAGTTGGAAGAACTGAAAAAGCAGGTTAAAGATTTGATGGAAGGTGTTATTAATTTGGATGTCCCTTTGACAGTGGAAATGGGAACAGGGGACAACTGGCTGGCTGCTCACTAGTGTTTTTTGTTTTTTGACTTTTTATAAGGGTTAATGATAGTATTAATGAGCATTTAGTTTATCACCAATAAAAGATCACGTGTATGTCGTCTTACAAAGCTAAAAAAGATCGGTACAGTCAAATGGTTTATCGTCGTTGCGGAAACAGTGGATTGGATTTACCTGCCGTTTCATTGGGTCTCTGGCATAATTTCGGAGGTGTTGATGATATGAAAGAGGCTCGTCAAATGCTTCATTATGCTTTTGATCATGGTATTACTCACTTTGATCTGGCTAATAATTATGGGCCTCCATATGGCTCAGCAGAAAAGAATTTTGGACATTTCCTGAATAATGATTTTAAAAAGTACCGCGATGAAATGATCATCTCGACCAAAGCTGGTTATGATATGTGGCCTGGTCCTTATGGTAACTGGGGTAGCCGTAAGTATTTAATCGCCAGTCTTGACCAGAGTTTAAAAAGGTTGAACCAGGATTACGTCGATATTTTTTATCATCATCGGCCGGATCCAAATACGCCGCTGGAAGAGACATTAGGCACGCTGGATCATATTGTTAAACAAGGGAAGGCCCTGTATGTTGGCATTTCTAATTATGATCATGAGCTGGCTAAAGAGGCGGTAAAATTATTCGAAAAATGGGGGACCCCTTTTATTATTAATCAGGTTAAATATTCTATGTTCAATCGTTGGCCGGAAGAGCGTTTGTTGGATACAGCTAAAAAGTATGGTTTTGGTATAATGGCGTTTTCTCCTCTGGCAGAAGGCCTGCTCACTGATAAATATCTTAACGGCATACCGGAGCATTCAAGGGCTGCTAAAGCCCATGGACACCTTAAGGATACGGAAGTGACCCTTGAGTTAATTCATAAAATCAAATCATTGAATGAAATAGCTATTAAAAGGGGACAATCTTTAGCACAAATGGCGTTGTCATGGTTATTAAAGGATCAGCGCGTTACATCTGTCCTTGTGGGTGCCAGTAATGTCGATCAATTAAAAGCAAATCTTCATGCTGTTGAAAATTTATCATTTACACCCCAGGAAACAGATTTGATTAATGAGTTATTGATGAATTCTGATCCGGCATAAGCGAAGTTAATTGTTAATCATACCTGAAATTCCTATACGTTTGTTGATTTATCCTGGAGCCTGTCAATAAACGCAAGTTTTTGGATCATAATGTTCGATAACGAGGCTTATGAAGTCCCAAAATGCGTAGTTTACTGGTGTAAATGAGCAATTTTGGGATAAGTATAACGAAGTTAGCCGACATTAGGGACGAACATTACTTAAAGGCATATCTGACAGATAGACCCATTCTGGCAAAATCAATATCATTGTGTGAGCCCACATGGATAACCGGATGCCAGTCTAATGCAAAATTGAACGGCGCATCTTCAAGAGTATATTCAAGTCCCAAAACGCCGTCTGGCCCAAAGTGCAGTCCGTCCTCCCAAAATCCTATATGTGCGCCGAATCCGGCATACCAGGTAAAGTTAGTGATGTCGCCCAGGGGCCAGTTATATTCATATAAACCTGAAAATTCAATGTAGTCGTTATCTGAAAAAATATGAGCAATACCTTCCACACTGTTTTTGTCATTGATAAAATGTTTGGCATTTAAACCGGCAATATCGTTTCCTATCTGGATTCCCGCTGCTGTTTGATATGCCTGGCCTGAGGTTGAGGTTGAAATAAGAAAAAGCGGGATGAGCATTAAATATTTTATTGTATGTTTCATGATGATTAAATTTAGGGTTGTTTATCAATATTGTGAAAATACATGGTTAAAAAATATGTTTGTTCATATTATTCTATTTGTCTTGCATACTTTTGCAAATGCAATATTCGCCACAGACATTTAAAGATGTTGTTCAAGTGTTTGATTACATAGAGTTTGTCAATAAACTTAAATGTTTGGATCATAATGTTGTTAATACCACTTACCAAGCCCCATCAATGCGGGGATTACTGCTGTAAATGAGCAATTTTGGGACAAGCATAACGAAGTTAGTGGATATTATGAATGAACTCTCATTAAATTTTAATTTTCTTCATTCTCTTCAAGAATAGTGCCATAACGATTAGGATTACCCAGCACCTCAATCGCTGCTTTTAACTGAGGGTCTTTTTCCAGGGAGGTGATCAGGTTTCCGCGTTGGTAGTAGTAACGTGTTACAATTTCTTCTTCTAATAACTGGCGTATTTCATCTTTAAATGTCAGCAGGTCTTTTTCTTTGTCGTGGGCCAGTTTTTCTTTAAGTTCTTTAAAAGATGATTCGGCATGTTCATAGTATTTTTCACGCTTGGCTGTTTTAATTAGTTCGTTTAATTTTTCTTCGCTTTTTGTTTTATAATCAAAGTCTTTATCTGAGATAAATTTAATAAACGAATTGTATGTACTATCGCTGACTTCATATTGATCTACCGGGTCGATTGAATCATGGTGGGCGGCAAATATGTTGGCATAATCAAAAAACAGGTTTTTGGTATGAAGGCTTATTGCCATTTTACTCATTCTTTCTGCTTTGGTGTGGACATCCGGAAAAATACCTTTGCCTTCGTATACTGTTCGCCCGTTATTTGTTTTAAAGGGAGTTTTGAGTGAGTCAGGCAGTTTTTCATCTTTTTCATCTTTGTCATGGAAATAATCAATGGCTTGTATACAACGTCCACTGGGGATATAGTATTTGGCTGTGGTAACTTTGAGCTGAGCATCATAGCTAAGTGGCCGGGTGGTTTGTACCAATCCTTTGCCAAAAGTACGTTCTCCCACAATAACAGCCCGGTCGTAATCCTGAAAAGCGCCGGCAACAATTTCACTGGCAGATGCACTATGACCATTCACCATAACAACGAGCGGAAAAGTGGTGTCTATTGGTGCAGATTTAGTGCGATAAGATTGGTTGTAATTTTCTATTTGTCCTTTTGTTTTAACGATTAGCTTATTTTTTGGAAGGAAAATATTACATGTTTTAATGGCTTCATTTAATAATCCGCCGCTGTTGTTACGAAGATCAAGGATAATAGATTTGGCTCCCTGCTGATTCTTCAGATCAATAAAAGCATCTTCAATTTCTTTGCTGCCATCTTTGGTGAATTTAGAAAAACGGATATAACCAGTACTGTCATTCATCATACCATACCATGGCACACTTTTTATCGTGATTCGTTCCCGCGTAATTTTTTTAACCAGCGTGTCGCCGGGAGCCGGGTATGGGCGGTAAATGGTTACCTGGACATCGGTGTTTGGGTTGCCTTTTAAATTTTCGCTGATTTCTTTAAGTTTAAATCCTTTTATTGATAGGGTATCTATTTTTAATAATTGATCTCCGGCTTTTAAATTGGCTTTGTCCGCCGGGAATCCTTCATAAGGCTCGGCAATTATGGCATAATCATCTTTTTTGCGAATTAATGCGCCAATACCTCCGTATTTACCGGTGGTCTGGAATTTAAAATCTTTTTTTTCAGAGGGGGGTATATAAGAAGTATATGGGTCAAGATCCGATAATACGCCTTCAATTCCTGATTCTATAAGCGCCTCGGGATCTGTTTCGTCAACATAAAACATGTTGAGTTCTCTGAACATTGTGTAAAAAATATCCAGGTTTTTGACAATCTTAAAATCGCGGTTAGGCTGAAAAGAAACGAGTGTTCCTGCTAAAAATATACCAAGTAATCCTGCAATAACTGGTTTAAATCTTTTCATTTGAATATATTTTTTAGTTAAGTGTTTGTAAATTTATATAACGTATGTTGTTTCTGTAAATTTTCTTGGGGTATCATTTCCCGGATTAAAAAAGATATGGATTTCAGATAAATTGAAATCACATGATTTTTGATCATAAAAATATGTCAAAAATAAAACTTTTCGTGTGGAATAATTTGATATGGGTTAAATATATGCTTGTTAACAAATAAAATTTAGTTAATGAAATAGTTGTGTAATGAATATTGCTTAAGGGCCTTTGATCTTTCCTTATAATCCGGGCATAAAAGGGATAAGTACGACCAGAATTGACGACTATGATTTTTGTGGACGGTATGAGCTAATTCATGCAAAATAACATAATCGGAGAGTTCATCCGGAAGCCTTACCAGGTGAAGGTTTAGGTTAAGATTATTGTTATAAGAACAACTGCCCCAGCGTGTTTTGTTATTACGAATACTGATCCTGTTATAGAATAATTGATGTCGTCGGGCAAAAAAATCAACCCTTTCGGGTAAATAATAGTGGGCTTCTTTTTTCCATATCTTCATCATTTCCTTTTTGAAAAAATTTTGTACTTCAGGTGACGGGATTGTTAGATGTCCGGGATATTTTAGAATTAGTTTGTTATTGCGCTGGTTTTTAGTGAATGTCCCGGGATGAGATTGAATTTCTATTTGATGATACTTACTTTTGTAATGCGGTTGATGTAAAAAAAGTAGATGCTCGGATTGCTTATGGTTTAATTGTTTACATGTTTTCCGGATCCATTCTTTTTTATTTTCGGCGAAAGCAATTCCTTGTTGGTAGCTCGTTCTGGAGGGGATGGATATGCGAATATCTTTTGATGAATATATTTTCAAGATTATTCGCTTGGCTCGGGGATTTTTCCGGATGGTTACCGGACCGATCAATGAAATATTAAATGTTTTTTGTTCCAAAATTCATATGTTTATTTTTTGTTTTTAATCGGTCAGTACTTGCATGATTCTCAAAATCAGGTTTCCCGACATATCATAACGCCAAAATAATCATCAAAATGTGTGTGTTCCGCCAGCCGACAGATTATGGCTCGCTTCATCCTTTTAGTTTTCTTTTACAAATTTAGTGATCATTCTTAAATTCTCTTTCTATTTTATTAATAAACCAGTAGTGTCCGGTTAAAAGATTTAGATCGCTTCATTCTGTTCTCAATGACGTTATTTTGTAATGTTTTTTACAGGGTATATTCTTTAACCAAATAAGTTATTTCGACGCTGCTATTTAAAAATTTTATCGTGTAAA
>CAZSGN010000036.1:0-15419 GCA_964606415.1 uncultured Bacteroidales bacterium | reverse complement strand
TCGTGTTTTATAAGTTATTGTGAAACTTTTGTTGTTTAAAATCAGTAATTTATGTACTTTGCCTTATAAATTGACTGTATTCCCGCATAAAAATGCGACATTATATTTTGATGCGGATCAGGAGTCCTGGACATGGTGAAAACGTCACAATGATTTCACTGCTTGATTGTTGCAAGGTTACTGGAGAAATGGGATGTATAAACACCCGGGCTCACCTTCTTTAATAATAGTCCCGTGGGTTTTTTCGTTTCTCATATTTTATATCACCCAGTATTGATGATTTGATGTTGATTTTAAAAAAGTAAAATTTTCTTCTTCCAAAGGGTGCAAAGTTAAGGCTCATTTCCCAGCAATGTAAATCCCGGTAAATATTGGCTGTGGTATAAGTTATTTTATTGGCCATAAAGTCATAGCCTGAATTAAGCCTGATGCGCCAGTTACTGGTTAATCTGAGGGAGCCGCTAAAATTGATCGTTTGCACAAAATTTGTACTGCTGGCATCCCAGGGTTGTGTTCTGTTTAAATTATAGGACACATTGAGGTTCCATGGGAGATTAAAGTAATTATAATGTCCTTGTTCTGTTTTTGTTTCTTCCTCCTTATGAATGCTATCATTCTCGGTCTTATTATCTTCTTCATCATCCTTGCTAAAGAGATCATCGTTTATATTGAATCCGACACTTGTATTCATTGAGGCGACCCTGAATAAACCTCCCCTGGCTTTCAGATAAGATTCATTGACATTCCGGTATCTTCCATTAATTTTTTTGTAATCATAAGGATTGAGGCTTGCAGTGACATTTACATCCAACAGGTTGTTCAGTATTCTTGTTCCTCCTGCAAAGCGAATATTGTTCCACTTAAGCGTGTCTCCCTCTTTAAAGATATTGTAGTTGGTAGAGAAGTCAAACCGTTCCAGTAATTTAATTTTTTTGTAGTCTTTAGCAGTGTCATTGGCGGCACGTACTTTCATCTCAAGGGTGTTTTTGAGGCCGAGCGAAAGATTGGCGCTTTTGCCATTTAAAGAAGGGGTGCCATATAAGCGATTGTCAAATTTGGAGTAGATGTTTGCAACCCCACTGTCAGGATTATTATAAGAGTAAATGGTATCATAATAATTTGGCACATAATTGCGGATATCAGGAGAGAAGCTCAGACTGGCAGAAGGTGTAATGACATGGCGCAGGGCCTGGATCGCAGCATCTTCTTTCAGGCTTTGAAACATGCCGTATATCTTTGGGTTAATAGAAGCACTAAGCGAAGGTTTGATTGAATGACCATATATAATCCCGCTGTCCCGGTAAGAAACAACCTGGGGATAAGTTGAGTCCAGTTGTGCATCATATGCAGATTCCCATTTTTTTTCCCTGATCCATTCTGTGTATACAACACCTTCGTATGTCATTTTGGGAGAAAGTGTAAAGCTTCTTAAAAAAGGCACATTTTTCTGAATAAAACGGGGGCTTTTTATGTTCATGCTTATGGGAACGGTGTGTTTTAACCCGTTATCCGCTTGTCTTAGCGCCTTATCAAAGCCGTTTTCCCCAAAAAGGATGCTGTCATAGGTATTAATGTTGTTTTCTATGCGGGCTGAATAGCTCACCTGGATATTTTCGTACCATTGGGTTTTTGTTTTATTTCCCATGCCTTTAAAAGGCATCTGGCGAGCCATATTGAATTGAATCTCCGGCAGTTTTAAATTAAATTGCTGGGTTTTGCTGTTTTGCGAATGTCTGAGGTTGACACCTAAAGTAAACGGACGGTTGGGCCAGTTCTGGTTGTATGAAATAGACGATCGTTTGGTTGAACTGGTAATTGAATTGTAGTTATAGGTTTGGTTACGATCAAAATTGGAGGTGCTAAAGTTTACGTTGGCAGAAAAATTTCTATAGGGGTTGGCTTTAGGATCTTGCCTGTGTCGCCAGAGGATCCTGATATCCGTGCGAGTTCCTTTATTTCCCACGGTGGTATCCTCAATCTCAAAGACATCCTGTTAATAATCGCGCTGATATTTGCCAGTGAAGCGGTAGCGGTTATTGTAGTTAAAAATGGAGTTGACACCCCATGATTTATTGGTATAATAAGAACCTCTTAAAGTCAGATCCATATATTCATTTAATGCAAAATACCATCCCCCGTCTTTTAGGAAAAAGCCACGTCGTTCTTCTTCCCCATAATCTGGTATAATTATTCCGGATTTACTTGTGGTTGTGTTAGGGAAGAATCCAAAAGGCAAACCTGCAAAATAGAGGGGGATGTCTTCAATAACCATGTAAGCTGGGCCAGAAACAATCTTATCTTTGGGGATAACAATAGCTTTGGTTAATGCCATGTAATAATCAGGGTGTTCTTTATCACAAGTGGTGTATTTACCTTTTTTGATATGAATGTGTTCATTGGGATGGCGTTTGATTCTGTTGCCATGCAAATATCCACCCTCTTGTTCTGTCTTGACTTCCTTAATTACACCTTGTTTGGTGTCAAAATTATAAGAAATTTCATCGGCGTCAAATTTTTCCTTATCATCCTGAAAAACAGGTTTCCCCTGAATTTGATCGGTAGAGTCCAATAGCCCGGAGGCATACACGGTCTTGTCTTTCATCCCAAATTCAATGTATGCAGCATCAAGGATAATGGAGCCATAGGTTACTTTGGCTTTTCCATACAGGTATATTTTTTGCTCCTGAATATCAATTGAAATAGAATCCTCTGCTGAATAATTTACCGGCCCTTCAAGAGGTTGGCGTTTTTGTTTCCGGGACGTTGTGTCTTGGGATATGGTGTCATTGTTTTGGGGTTTGTCGTGTTCAAGGCTGTCCAGGGGCTGTGATGAATATTGTATATTAGAATCAATTCCTGCAGGCAGACTATCCGATGATGCTGTTTGTTGGGCATAAATGGCCGGTTGATGGATGATCATCAGGAATCCGATCAGAAAAAGATTCCTGATAACACCAAAAAGCAATTCGTTTATTGTATTTTTGTAAAAGATGTTGGCCAATGATGGATGATTATTAGGCCCCAAATCTACTAATAACAGAAATATTAATAAATATTTATTCCATATTTTTTCATTGGTAGAAAAAATGAAACATATTTACCTGAACTTTAAAAAGTAAAATATATAGCATGATTTGGTGTTTTTGTTGGATATTTAAACGTGCAAAAAAGTGGTTCCGTTCTTTTCTTTTAACTTTGTTTGTTCTCTTTATTTTAACAGGATCGAACATTGTTGAGGGTGGGGAGTCTGATCATAAATTAAATGTTGTAGTTATTGACCCCGGTCATGGAGGAAAGGATCCTGGTGCAAGCGGTAAATATTCTAAGGAGAAGGATATTGTCCTGCAGGTTTCAAAAAAACTTGGACATTATATTCAGAAATACATGGATGATGTGAAAGTTATTTATACACGGGATAAAGATGTTTTTGTTCCTTTGCATGAAAGGGCTGATATAGCTAATAAAAATAATGCTGATTTATTTATTTCTATCCATGCCAATGCAATATCAACTTCTAGTGTTTATGGTGTGGAAACATTTGCTATGGGACTCCATAAGAGTGAAAGTAACCTGGAAGTCGCAAAAAAAGAGAATAAGGTGATTGAGCTTGAGGATAATTATGAGGAGGAATATGAGGGTTTTGATCCTTCTTCCGCAGAATCTTACATTATTTTTTCTTTAATGCAAAACACCTATCTTTCTCAGAGTCTTGAATTTGCCTCTTATGTGCAAAATCAGTTCAGGGAACGCGTTAATAGAAATGATCGTGGTGTTAAGCAAGCTGGTTTTCTTGTTCTTTGGCGGACAAATATGCCAAGCATCCTGGTGGAACTTGGGTTTTTAACCAACCTGGAAGAGGAAAAATTCCTGATGTCTGAACAGGGACAAGATTATTTGGCATCTGCTATTTTCAGAGCTTTCAGGTCATATAAAGAGGATATTGAGTCTAAAAGCCGGTTTGTATACAATAAGGAGAAAAGCACTGATCGCCTGGCAGGGGATATTGATTCAGCAATTAATGAGGCCCCGGATTTCCCTGGAAGTCAACAGCGTGAAGTGGATGATGAGGTGATTTTTAGTGTTCAGGTTATAGCATCTAAAAAGCCTATAAGTAAGGAAGCCAGCCAATTTAAAGACTTGCCTGAAGTTTTTGAACTGAAATCAGGTGACCGCTATAGATATGCGGTAGGCAGAAATAGTGCGTATGATGAGGCCTTGAAATTAAAGAAAACCTTGCGGGAAGAATTCCCCGGGGCTTTTGTTGTTGCTCATCGGGACGGAGAATTGATACCCCTTGGGCAAGTATTAGAAACTAATTAGTGTTCGTCCATAATGTCCACTAACTTTGTTATGCTTGTCCCGAAATTGCTCATTTACACCAGTAAAATCCGCATTTTGGGACTTCGCAAACTTCGTTATTGAGCATTATGATCCAAACATTTGAGTTTATTGATGGACTCTAATTAAACCATTTTGGATTATTTAATGTATAATTTTATTGATATAATGAAAATGAAAATCAGGACTGAAGTTAAAATAGGAATTACTGTTATTGTTGGCTTTCTTCTGCTTTTATGGGGGCTTAATTATTTAAAAGGCAAGAATTTATTTAATAAACACAATGATTTTTATGCTGTTTACCACAATGTTTCTGGTTTGATGCAGGCTGATCCTGTACTGATCAATGGTTACCAGGTTGGGCAGGTTAACAGGATGCTCCTGACCGGGCCCACTCAGGATAAAATTGTTGTTGAGATGACTATTGAGGATGGGGTTCGTATCCCTGAAGGCAGCATTGCTAAAATTATTAGCTCAGGAATGTTGGGAACTAAAGCCATTGATCTTGAATTAAAGCCTGCTGGTTCGTCCTGTCGCCCTGGAGATACTTTAGTAAGTGCTATTGAGAAAGGGTTGCAGGCAAGGATTTCAGAAGGAGTAACCCCTATTAAGGAAACAACGGAACATCTCCTTCTTACTATTGATTCTGTGCTTGTTAATGTTTTTGATCAAAAGGCTCAGCAAGACCTGAAGATGACAATGGGACATGTTGAGAAGACTTCAGCAGTTTTTATGCAGAAGAGAGAAGAGCTTCGTCAGTCTATTGATGATCTGGCGTCTGTAATTGCTACATTAAAAGATAGTGAAGAGGATATTGCTCATGCTATGTCGAACTTCTCAACCATTAGTGATTCTCTCAAAAAAGCGGACCTCAAGTCAACGGTTGATGAAGCAAATGCTGCAATAAATGAGATCAATCTGCTTGTGAGCCGCATCAATGAAGGGCAAGGCACACTTGGGCAGTTGGCCAATGATGATTCACTCTATATTAATCTGGATCATTCTGCTCTGAATCTTAGTCTCTTGCTTGAGGATATACGAAACAATCCTAAAGACTATGTCCGTTTTTCTTTATTTGGATCGGGTAAAAAGAAGCAATGAACCAGGTTTTTTTTGGTCTTTGATTTTAACTTTAACTTAAAATCATTAAACAATTCTTTAACAATATGTTAATAAAATTATGTATGTAGAAACCTGATTATCAGTATTTTAATTTATTTTTATTTTTTTTTAATTCTTAAAGGGCTGACCTTAAAAACCATATACTCTTTTTCAAAAAATCAAGGCTAAATTCGTTTTTTTTTTAATTATTTTTTTGTAATCTTAGTACTTGTAAAGTAAGCCCCCTAAAGCTGCTTAATCAACTGATAATCTAATTGTTAAAACTAAAATCTTTTTGAAAATGCACGAAAAGGTATGGAATAATTGTCTCGAAGTGATTAAAGATAATGTACCCGCAATAAGCTACAAAACCTGGTTTGAGCCAATTGTTCCGCTGAAACTAAATGACAATGTACTAACCATACAGGTTCCAAGTCCGTTTTTCTACGAGTATCTAGAAGAGCGTTTTATTGATATTCTCAGTAAAACCATTCGAAATGAGCTGGGGCCCGAAGCAAAACTGGAGTATAATGTTGTTGTTGAAAATGACGTGGTTAGCAATAACAGCAAGCCTTATACGGTTAAGCTTCCTGCAAGAAATAATATAGAGCTTAAAAATAAGCCAATATCCATGCCTTATGATGATGACGATGATCACAGCATAAAAAACCCTTTTATTATTCCCGGCATTCAGAAAATGAATATAGACCCCCAGCTGAATCCTCATAATTCGTTTAATAATTTCATAGAAGGGGAATACAACAGGCTCGCACGTTCAGCCGGCCTTGCTGTAGCTGATAACCCGGGGGGTACAGCTTTTAATCCTTTGTTTATTTATGGTGGTTCCGGCCTGGGGAAAACGCATTTGGCTCAGGCTATCGGGATTAAGGCCAAAGAAAAATTTCCTGATAAAATCATTCTTTATGTCAATGCGAATAAATTTCAGACACAATATGTTGATGCTGTAAAAAGCAATAAAGTTAATGATTTCCTTCATTTTTACCAGATGATTGATCTGTTGATACTGGATGACGTTCATGAGTTTCTGGGTAAGCAAAAAACCCAGATGACTTTTTTCCATGTTTTTAATCATCTTCAGCAGTCAGGTAAACAATTGATTTTGACTTCTGATAAACCACCTGTTGAGATGCAGGGGCTGGAGCCCAGGTTGCTCTCACGCTTTAAGTGGGGCCTTTCTGCCGAATTGCAGCAGCCCGATTTTGGTGTCCGCAGTAGTATATTGAAGCATAAAATATATAATGATGGTATTGAGATGGATGATGAGGTCGTTGAGTATATTGCAACTCATATTAGTACGAATATCCGGGAGCTTGAAGGCGCCCTTATCTCGCTACTTGCGCAGTCAACGCTTAACAAGAAAGAGATTACGCTGGACCTGGCCAAGTCTATGATTGATAAAATCATTAAAAATTCAAGAAAAAATATTACCATTGATTATATCCAAAAAATAGTATGTAATTATTTTAATGTACCCGTAGATCTTGTGCATTCTAAAACCCGTAAGCGTGAAATTGTACAGGCCAGGCAAGTGGCGATGTTTTTTTCAAAGACGTTAACCAAGTCTTCTTTGACAACTATTGGTGCTGAAATTGGTGGTAAAGATCATGCTACGGTTCTCCATGCATGCAAAACAGTAAATAATTTGCTGGACACCGATAAAAAATTTAAAGGACAGATTGATGAGATCGAAAAGAAATTAAAATCATAAAAAACAGGCTTCGGCCTGTTTTTTTATACCCATACCAGATTGGCCATGATAGCACTTGTGTTGAGTATTATCTCTGCTACGTTGATATTTGTTATTTTCAGATGGTTGTCTGACATTAAGCTTGAAGTTTTTCAGACTGTTATTATCAATTATTTCTTTGCTTTTATAGCCGCTCTTGTTGCCTTTATTATTCAGAATGACCACTCACTTGTCATTCCTCTTGATTGGTTTCCTGTTGGTATTGTCGTTGGTATTTTGTTTGTGTTTATGTTTTTCGTGATGGGAAAATCATCACAAAAGGCCGGAGTGGGGCCTACTTCTGTTGCCAGTAAAGTATCCGTAGTGATACCGGTGGCTTTTTCAATTTATTTTGATCCGGCAGATGAACTGACTATTCAGAAGGGTATTGGTATATTTATCGCAATTATTGCAATTTTCCTGACACTCTATAAGCCAAATATGAAAAGCATGAGAAAAGCCGAGGTTATTTTTCCGCTTTTGCTCTTTTTTGGTGTGGGGAGTATCGATTCGTTGCTTAAATATGCACAGGCAGAGATTATCATGGATAAACCGATCGCTCTTTTTACATTGTTATTATTTGGTGTATCATCTCTTACTGGTCTTTTATTTGGGATTGTCAGGAGAACTCCTTTTAGCTCATTCATTGCTCCCAGGCAGGTAGGAGCAGGCTTCTTACTGGGGATCGTTAATTGGGGTGCGATTTTTTTTCTTGTTCAGGCACTTGATCAATCTTCTCTTAAAAATAACTGGTTGGATGGATCAGAAATTTTTGGGATTAATAATCTCGGGATTGTTCTCTTGTCCGCTTTGGGTGGATGGGTGCTCTTTAAAGAACATTTGCTTATTATAAACCGGATTGGAATTGTTCTCGCTATGCTGGCGCTGTTATTTTTATCCGGGTATCAATAGTTTAACAAATGAACAGAGATATTTATTATACTATAGAAAAAGAAGGTCATGGCCTTTTTAAGGACAGGGGCAGCAAGTTTCTTGCTTTTGCATATCATGTTAATCACGAAGATGAAGTAAAAGAATATCTTGAGGCATTGAAAAAAGAATATCATGATGCCCGGCATCATTGCTTTGCTTTTTCTATCGGATTGTCAGTACCACAGGAGCGGGCTTGTGATGATGGCGAACCTGCTAATTCTGCCGGCAAGCCTATCCTTAACCAAATTAATGCCCGCAGCTTAAATAATGTTATGGTAGTGGTTGTCAGGTATTTTGGAGGTATTTTGCTGGGGGTTAGTGGATTGATTAATGCATATAGGGAAGCTTCAAAATTGGCATTGGAGAATGCAAAAATAACTGGAAAGACCATTGACCAAATATTTAAAATTGAATTTGATTATGGGCAAATGAATGTCATTATGAAATTAATTGATCAGTATAAATTGAAACCATTTGAACAGGAATTTATGGAGCGATGTATGTTTAAAATTCGAGTAAGAGACTCATTGGCTGAACAATTGATGAACGATATGGAAAGAATTGAACAACTTTCATGGAAAAAACTCGAATGATTTTTTATCTTTCTATAATCATTTTTTAATCACGATTGTCCAAATCGAGCAATTCGTATCAGAAATTGCCCCATTGACAAAGACGATCTAAATATTATGGTGCTCCTTATATGGTTATTTTATTTGAATGGAAAATAAAAGGCAGTAAAGCTTGTAGCCGTGGCTTATATACATGTCATATATCCACGAGTATTTGGTGTATTTTTGTGATTTTTCAGGATGGCGAAATGCTTGGCAAGGACAAAAGTAAATAATATAAAAATCAATCTTTAATCTCTTAAAACAGAGTCTGGGTTGAGCAATACGAATGATGCGAAGTGTTACTTTATTGAGTGTGCACTCCGATTGATCAATTTAGGTAGAATTATGTGATTTATCAGTAATTAATATGATAACTGATTTAAAATATCATTATTTTTATACAAAATTAAGCCGGGATAGTATGAAGAACAAAAGCCTTATTTCAATTAATGATTATACCAAAGAAGAGTATCTCAGAATTCTTGATTTAGCGGGTAAATTTGAACAAAATCCGCCCCAGGATATTCTTAGGAATAAAGTCATCTCAACATTGTTTTTTGAACCATCAACCAGGACAAGGTTAAGTTTTGAATCAGCCATAACCAGGATGGGAGGGCAGTTTATTGGATTTGCCGATTCAAGAACATCCAGTATTGCAAAGGGAGAAAGCCTTAAAGATACGATACTGACGGTAAGTAGTTATTGTGATATGATCGTGATGAGGCATCCGCTTGAAGGAAGTGCCCGGTATGCAGCCGAAGTTGCTGGTGTGCCAGTGATTAATGCTGGTGACGGAGCCAACCAGCATCCTACACAAACATTGCTTGACCTTTATTCGATCCGGAAAACCCAGGGTGGGCTTGACGGATTGAATGTTATGTTGGTGGGTGATCTGAAGTATGGACGAACAGTACATTCATTATTAATGGCCATGTCTCAGTTTAATACAAATTATTTCTTTGTTTCTCCAGAGGAGTTGAAAATGCCCCGGGAATATAAAGATTTTCTTGACAGTAAGAAACTTAAATACCAGGAGTCAACATCTTTCTGTGATGTGGTTGATCAGGCTGATGTTATTTATATGACCCGGATTCAGCAGGAAAGGTTTAACGATCCTTATGAGTATGAAAAGACTAAAAATACCTTTGTCCTTAATAATGAACTGATCAGTAATTCAAAGCCAAATATGAAAGTGTTGCATCCTTTACCCAGGGTTAACGAAATTGACATTGAGGTTGATGATAATCCCAAATCTTATTACTTTACTCAGGCTCTTAATGGTGTTTATACCCGGCAGGCTATCATCTCATCGGTGCTTGGGATTATGTAGCCGTTTGCAGTAAATACCCCTTTGATCGAAATCCTTATAAAAAATCAACGAAGCATGGATAATAAAGATAAAACAAAACTTCAGGTTAGCGCGATAAAAAACGGGACAGTTATTGATCATATTCCTGCCGATTGTCTTTTTGATGTCATCAGTATACTTAATATTGATAAAATTGAAAGCCTGATGACTTTCGGAACGAATTTTGAAAGTCACCGGCTTGGTAAAAAAGCCATTATTAAAATAGAAGAGATGTTTTTTCCGGAAGAAGCAATTAACAAAATTGCATTGGTTGCTCCGGAAGCTAAATTAAATATCATTCGTGATTACCGGGTTGTGGAGAAAAAAGACGTGGTTGTTCCGGATGAAATTACCGGCATAGCCAAATGTGTTAATCCTCAATGTGTGACTAATCACGAGAAGATCATTACACGTTTTGATGTGGTCGCAAAGAAAGAGGTGATGCTGCGGTGCAGGTATTGTGAAAAAACAACCGACAGAAAACGATTGCAGATTATTTAGCTCCTGTCAATAAAGTCGGGAGTTTGGCACAAATGCTTTTTTTTCGTGAGCCTTCCATGTTAAGCTAAGGCTAAGTCGATACTTCCCTCCCTGCCGCAAGCATCTGCTAGTGGCTTTATGATGCAAATAAGGATGTAAGTGATAACCGTTTCTTTTTGTGCATATAGCCAGGATTTATGGATAAACACCCTAATCTTCTGTTGTTGACAAGATTCTTTTATCATGAACCATAGAGCTGCATAATAGAGCGGAACGGTAACTTGTGTTCCCCCGGTTCGATATTTTCTTTTTTTCAACCAACTAAATTAAAAAAATATTAGATTTGCCAGCAATAATTGTTTATGTTGGTTAATAACGAATTATACTATTATGCAGAGTAAATTACAGGAACTCACGGAAAAGATCTACAAAGAGGGTGTGGATAAAGCCAATAAAGAAGCCGAAGATATTGTTAATCAGGCAAAAAAAGAGGCTGAGAAGATTGTCCAGGATGCAAAAAAGGAAGCAGATCAAACGGTTGACCAGGCTCAGAAGGATGCTGAAGAATTAAAGAGAAAAGTGCAGGCAGAAGTGAAACAGGCTTCATTTCAAACATTAAGAACGGTAGAACAAAATATCACAAATTTGATTAGCTCAAAAGTAGTGGATGAGCCGGTTAAAAAGTCTTTTCAAGATCAGGAATTCATGAAAAAGCTGATCCAGGATGTGATTAAAAACTGGGACGCTTCGAACCCCCAATCTGATTTATCCCTTATTTTACCTGAAAAAGGCCAACAGGGACTGGTTGATTATTTTAAGTCTTCTGCTAAAAAGTTAATAGATGGTGAGTTGGATGTTACGGTTGACAGTAAGATTAAGGCTGGATTTAAAATAGGGCCGGCAGATGGATCGTACCAGGTGAGTTTCAAAGAAGAAGATTTTGAAAACCTGATCAAATATTATTTAAGGCCAAAGACAGTTGAATTCTTATACGGGGAGAAATAATTTTATGCCGATGAGCGCAGAGAAGTATCAATACCTGGTTGCAGGGTTGCCAGACCTGATGATGGATGCCGAGAAATTGTCACTGTCAATTGTGGCGTTTCGTGATGTATTGGAAGAGCAGCTACCCAATAAGGATCTTCAGCTGGTCAGGTTTTTCTTTTTGCCTTTTGATAATCAAAATCTTTTGAACTTGTTGAATGGGGTTGATTTTGAGTTTGATACAAGAGGCAATTTTTCGCGTGAATATCTGGAAGCCCTGGCAGAGGATAAATCTCCACAAACAACGATTGAGCAGCCTGCGAATATTGATGAGTATTTTGAGAAATTTATTATCCATTTTAAGAATGATATTGCTTTATATCCGGGGAAGCGTTGGGAAGATCAATTGACAAATCATTTTTATGATTTTGTTCTTTCCAGTAAACATCTTTTCATTTACGAATGGTTCTTTTTTGATCGAAGCTTAAGAAACGTTCAGATTGGAATGAATGCAAACAACCATGATTTTTCTGTTGAGAAGAATCTTATTGGTAATGATGAGGTGACACATGCGATTCTCAATGTTAGTGCAAAAGATTTTGGATTGTCCAATGATTACGATTTTGTTCCGTCGCTTATGAGCCTTTTTGAAGGAACGACATTGGTTGAAAGGGAATACCGGATTGACCAGCTCAAATGGCAAAAGTTAGACGATTTAACGACTTTCAATTATTTTTCTATTGAAGTAATCCTCGCTTTTTTGGTGAAACTGCAAATTGTCGAAAGATGGTTCAGTCTTAGTGAGGAAAAAGGTCGTGAAATGTTTGATTTATTGTTTAAGAATTTACAAAATAGTTACGAATTTCCTAAAGAATTTGTGTAAGAATGAGTCAGGATAAAAAAATTACAGGAAAGGTTGCCGGGGTTATATCTAACTTGGTAATTGTCGAAATCGATGGTGCGATTAGCCAGAATGAGATTTGTTATATCCATTTAGCTGAAGAGCGCCTGATGGCAGAAGTTATTAAAGTAGAAGGCAATCAGGCTTATGTTCAGGTTTTTGAAAGTACCCGAGGCATGAAAGTCGGCGATCCCGTTGAGTTTGACGGCCACATGCTTGAGGTAACCCTGGGTCCCGGATTACTCCAGAAAAATTTTGATGGATTGCAGAATGATCTGGATCTGATGGAAGGTACTTTTCTGAAGCGAGGTGAATACACACCTGCTGTTGATGTAGAAAAGGTTTATGACTTTAAACCCCTGGTAAAGGAGGGGGATGAAGTTATTGCTGGCTCATGGCTTGGCAGTGTAAACGAAAACTGGATTGATCATAAGATCATGGTGCCCTTTAAATTAGACAAAACTTTTACAGTAAAGTCAATTAAAGAAGAGGGATCGTATAAAACTTCCGAGACTATTGCTGTCATTGTGGATGATGAGGGTAATGAAGAAAATATTAGTATGATACAAAAATGGCCGGTTAAAGTGGCCATTGAAGCGTATCGGGATAAACCCAGGCCTTTTCGTTTAATGGAAACCGGGATCCGGACCATTGATGCATTGAATCCTATGGTTGAAGGTGGTACGGGGTTTATTCCCGGGCCTTTTGGTTGTGGAAAAACGGTCTTGCAACATGCTATTTCAAAACAGGCAGAAGCTGACATCGTTATTGTTGCAGCTTGTGGTGAACGTGCCAATGAGGTGGTCGAAATTTTTAAGGAATTTCCTGAATTGGATGATCCCAGAACTGGCAGAAAATTGATCGAACGGACCATCATTATTGCAAATACGTCAAATATGCCGGTGGCTGCACGTGAAGCTTCGGTTTATACGGCGATGACCATTGGCGAATATTACCGGGCTATGGGGCTTAAGGTGCTCTTGCTTGCTGACTCCACTTCCAGGTGGGCGCAGGCGCTTCGCGAGATGTCCAATCGTATGGAAGAATTACCAGGGCCTGATGCTTTCCCGATGGATTTGTCCGCAATTATTTCAAATTTCTATTCCCGTGCGGGTTTTGTTTATCTTAATAATGATAAAACAGGTGCCATTACATTTATTGGTACTGTTTCTCCTGCGGGAGGTAATCTTAAAGAACCGGTAACCGAATCTACTAAAAAGGTAGCCAGGTGTTTTTATGCCTTGTCCCAGGATCGGGCCGACAGCAAGAGGTATCCGGCTGTTGATCCGATTGAAAGTTATTCCAAGTACCT
The DNA here is from genome assembly GCA_964606415.1 of uncultured Bacteroidales bacterium. GTDB lineage: Bacteria > Bacteroidota > Bacteroidia > Bacteroidales > JBBRXJ01 > CAZSGN01. The sequence goes on along the minus strand of CAZSGN010000036.1, from coordinate 1,661 downwards.
GGAATATGACGAATTTGTTGAGTATGTTAAAGATCAAATTTCAGAGAACTGGATTGACCGTATTAATCAAATGAAAAATATGTTGCTTCGCGGAAAAGAAGCTGCGGAGCAGATTAACATCCTGGGGGATGATGGTGTGCCTATTGACTACCACGTTACCTTCTGGAAGTCGGAAGTGATTGATTTTGTCATTATTCAGCAGGATGCTTTTGATGATATTGATCATGCTTCTTCTATTGAAAGGCAGAAATACATGGTGGATATCGTGATCAGGATATTGGACATGGAATTTAAATTTGAGAATTTTGAAGAGGTGACCGGTTATTTTAAAAAATTGATTAATCAGCTTAAACAGATGAACTATTCCGAATTTGAGTCCGATAAGTTTAAAGAAAATGAGAAAGGGCTGTGGAGCATGATTGATGAGTATAAACAAATAGCCGAAGAAACCAAATAATTACGATTTTGATATTGCCTGGAAGGGTTAATTTTAAGCGTTGATATGGAAACACAAGCATTTCAGAAAATTTACACGAAAATTACAGAGATCACGAAGGCAACATGTTCTATTAAGGCAGAAGGTGTTGGTTATAATGAGCTGGCTATGGTGAATGGCCGGTTGGCACAGGTGGTGAAAATTGTTAAGGACGAGGTTACCTTACAGGTATTTGCCGGGACTGGTGGTATACCAACTGATGCGGAAGTGATTTTTATGGGGAAAGCTCCTACATTAAAAGTAGGGGATGAATTAACCGGGAGGTTTTTTAACGCCTATGGCGATCCTATTGATGGTGGCACGCCTGTTGAAGGTGATGAGATTGAAATTGGTGGTCCGACAATTAACCCGGTTCGACGGGAGCAACCCTCAGAGTTGATTGCTACTGGTATTGCCGGTATTGACCTTAATAATACGCTGGTTACCGGACAGAAAATTCCATTTTTTGCCGACCCGGATCAGCCATATAACCAGGTGATGGCCATGGTAGCACTTCGTGCACAAGCTGACAAGATTATCCTTGGAGGTATGGGCCTGACCAATGATGATTACCTTTATTATAAGAACGTTTTTGATAATGCTGGTGCGACAGATCGCATTATCAGTTTTATTAATACCACCGAAGATTCGCCGGTTGAAAGGATTATGGTGCCTGATATGGCATTGACCGCTGCTGAATATTTTGCTACAAAGAAAAATGAAAAAGTACTGGTGCTTTTGAGTGATATGACGCTTTATGCAGATGCATTGAGTATTGTATCCAACAGGATGGATCAGATTCCTTCTAAAGATAGCATGCCTGGTTCTCTTTATAGTGATCTGGCTAAAATTTATGAGAAATCCGCTCAATTTCCGGATGGGGGATCCATTACCATTATTGCGGTGACAACTTTGTCTGGTGGAGATATTACTCATGCGATTCCGGATAACACAGGATATATTACTGAGGGACAGTTATTCCTGCGTCAGGATACCGATATTGGTAAAGTTATTGTTGATCCATTCCGGAGTTTATCAAGGCTTAAACAACTGGTTATTGGCGAGCAGACCCGTGAAGATCATCCGCAGGTAATGAATGCAGCAGTCCGTTTGTTTGCTGATGCATCCAATGCTAAAACAAAACTTGAGAATGGTTTTGATCTGACAAATTATGATGAACGTTGTC
>CAZSGN010000035.1:4983-15423 GCA_964606415.1 uncultured Bacteroidales bacterium | reverse complement strand
CTGTAAAATATAAGCTTTTCACATCACTCATATCGCCTCAACTCAGGCAAAAAAAATGATGCTATATTGATAAGCGTATATTAGTAAACAATCAACAATCAACAATCAACACCAGAAATGTCAATTATTTCTTTTGCTCTCTTTTTTGGTTGAATAATTCACCTTGAGGGCATTCGCCTTTCGCAATGCCTGTTTGACATCAGTAACAATCCCCATTTTCGTATTCTCATCAACTTTCAGACTGACGGTCATAAAAGCCTTGTCTTTCTCGTCAATTTGTTCGCGCTCCTGAATAATAAATTCCCTGATATCATCGACATCTGAAAAAGAATCGTTCAATTGAATACGGGTTTGATTACCATAAAGCTTTTGGAACTTTTCGACAGGCTTACCAACAAAAATATTACTAACGAGGGATTTTTTCTCAAGCTTTTTAATTTCAGAAGCTTTAGGGGGATCGACTTTTACTTTCATTTCAGCATTCCTCAAAACAGTAGAAACCATAAAGAAGAACAACAGCATAAAAACAATATCAGGCAGGGAAGCTGTATTAATTGTTCCCACTTCTTTCGTTCCTGATTTTTTAAATTTACCCATCATGGTTTAATTCCTCCTAATGTTTAATTATATTTCGACAGGCTCTGCCTCGGAAATAGCTAAAGGATAAACTTCAGTAATAGCATCAGCTTTCTCCTCATCCAATTCTTTATACTTTTTCCCGAACTTTTCAACGGCCAAACGATCTCTTACCTCACGAAAAGCAGCAGTAAGTTCATCCTGCACCTGAATATAAGCACGATATGAAGTTGCCCGATCATTTTGAAGAGAAACAACCCCTTTAGTAGTAGGTATATCACCCAAAAGATCAATAGCTTCTTGTATTTCCCGAGCTTTCTCTTCCTTATCTTTACTAAGTGCTTTTTTCTTTTTCTCAGAAAGTAAAACTTTCTCAGGCAATGATTCTTTATTCGATGGATTAGTAATAAATTCAATGGCCTTTTCCTTTAACCGTGAAATATGCACCCGTTCCCCATCAACCAAAAGATCATCATTGCGATTAACCAGAACAACCAATACATTTCTTTCCTTAATTTTATCCTTATCTTCTTGTTGTTCTTCCTCCGGCATGGGAGGCAACTTTCTGGAGATTCCTGAATCTGTATCTATAGTAGTAGTAACAAGAAAGAAAATCAAAAGCAGGAATGCAATATCCGCCATTGGACCTCCATTAATTTCCGGAATTTTTCTTTTTTTCCTTGGCATAGAATCAACTATTATTTAAATGTACTCCCAGGGATGAAAAACCCGGGAGTACACAAAGATTATTTAAAATACCTTGCAATCTCTGAATAGATAATAGAAACGATGGCTAATCCGATCAAAAGATACATCGTTATAAGCCCTGTACCAACCCTTTTAAGTGTTTGTACAGAAACGTCTTCGAATTTAGCTCCCATTCCTGCCAGGCTATCAGATGACATAAAGCTGGCAACCAAAACAATTACCAAAAAAATACCAACAGTTATACCTGTCTTAATCGCATTTTTCTTATTGGTAAAAATATTCATGATAGTAAAAACAAGAACTAAAACGGCGCTAACGCCTCCCAATACATAAGCAAAAAGCAAAGCTGTATTGGTTATTTCCGGCTCTTCGTATCGTGTTCCTTCCGTACCCGGCACCACATTTCCAACATAGAAAAAAATGAATACCAGGGCCGCAAGAGCCAGTAATACGTATTGCAGTATTGATAAAAATTTAGACATTGACATAATTAACCCTATTATTTTTGTTTGTATTTCACTAACATATCAACAAGTGATATCGAAGAATCTTCCATATTGTTAACAATGTTATCAATCTTCGAAACAATATAGTTATAGAAAACCTGCAATATAATGGCAACAATCAAACCAGACACAGTAGTAATAAGGGCAACTTTAATACCTCCGGCCACGAGAGATGCATTAACATCACCAGCAGCTTCAATATCATCAAAAGCCTGAATCATACCAATAACTGTTCCCATAAACCCTAACATAGGAGCAATAGCGATAAATAAAGATATCCAGGTAAGTCCTTTTTCAAGGAGTCCCATCTGGACACTACCGTAAGAAATGACAGACTTCTCAACAACCTCAATACCTTCTTCGTAGCGATCAAGTCCCTGATAAAAGATACTGGCAATAGGCCCTTTGGTGTCACGACAAACCTCTTTAGCAGCTTCAACACCACCAGACTGCAACGCCTCTTCGACTTTTTCCAGTAGTTTAGTTGTGTTTGTTGTTGACATGTTCAGATAGATAATCCGCTCAACAGCAATGGCAAGACCAAAAATCAAACATAACAATACAAAGCCCATAAAAGTAGCCCCACCTTCGATGAATTTTTCTTTTATCTGCTTATGCAATGTCTGTTTCCCCTGACTTTCCTCTTCCCCAGCTTCACCTGCCGCTTCGCCTGTATCAGCGGCAGCCGTATCATTTTCAGTCGTATCTGCTGCCATGGCTTCAGTTGCTGTTTCTTCTTGCTGACCTTCTTCAGATTGAGCAAAACTCACCATAGAAGCTCCCAGTGTAAGAAATCCACTGATCGTGATGAATGCAAGTAGTTTTTTCATGATCTTCATTTTTCGATTTTTAAAATTTGCTATTTATTATTTTATTATTACATTAAATTATTACAAAACACGCGGAGAGGGCGGGATTCGAACCCGCGATACCCTTTTGGAGTATACACGCTTTCCAGGCGTGCGCCTTCGACCACTCGGCCACCTCTCCTTATGAAGTTTAAGATAACATTTCACTCCGAACTTTATCCTTAAACTCCTCGAATCATTCTAAAGCATCATTAGCTATACTTGCCTTACAGATAAAGACCCGCTTAACAATTTACTTTATCCCTAGCCATGAAATTTCAGTTAAAATTATATGGGACGCAATATATAAAAAAACTGCTAATTTCAAGCTTTGAAATTACAATAATTATCTTAAGTTTTCAAAAAATAATATAACATGAAAAGCCTTATTTCGGATACTTTAAAAAATTAAATAATGCATTCCCTACTTTTTAATTACGAAAAAGAACACGATTTATTATTTTCAAAATAGAAACTTCTATATTTTTATGAGACCATAATCATTTTTTAAAAGAAAGAAGCATGTTAAAAAAACATCTAATTCTACTTTGATATATTTATTTGAACGGTCTCATGCTCTAAACTTCTCCCTGGTTATAAACGAAATAATTCCCTGGCATTGCATGATGTTTGCTTAGCCACCTCTTCGTCTGAGACTTGATGCAGATCAGCAACTTTCTTAGCCACATAAGGCAAAAAAGCACTTTCATTTCTTTTACCCCTTTTGGGAACTGGTGCCAAAAAAGGAGCATCCGTTTCCAATACCAAATACCTCAAATCAATTTCTTTAATTACCTCATCAACCTTTGCGTTTTTAAAGGTAACAACACCACCTATTCCAAGAAAAAATCACAGGTCAATGATCGCCCTGGCCTGCTCCAATGTACCATTAAAACAATGGAAAACTCCTTTAACTACTCCTTTATAATCTGCCATTAAATCAATGGTTTTTTGCATAGACTCCCGGGTATGGATTACAACAGGTAAATTATGTGAAACCGCCTGCTCCACCTGGAAACGAAAAGCCGCTTCTTGTTCTTTCTCAAAAGTGGCATCCCAATAAAGATCAATGCCAATTTCACCAATGGCAACAAAATCATATTTTTCCAGATTCATAAAAATCCTTTTTAATACTACCTCATAATCCTCCTTCACATCAGTGGGGTGCAAGCCAAGCATTGGATGGCAATAGGCCGGGAAATCCTGACAAAGACTAATCATAGGGGCCAGGCTTTGTTCATCAATATTTGGCAAGAGCATTTTAACCACCATATTATCAATAGCTCTTTTTACCATTTCATTCCGGTCAGAATCAAAACGATCAAGATATAAATGAGCATGTGTATCAATCAATTCCATAATAATAATCTTCAGCTAAAGAATCACTTACGCCAAAAGGCAGGAGTAAGAAGGATCAATACAGTAAAAATTTCCAGTCTGCCAACCAACATCAGGAAAGACAAAAACCACTTTGCTATACCGGAAAAATGACTGTAATTCTCTACAGGCCCTACATCCCCGATACCCGGGCCAATATTCCCTATGGTTGCAGCTACTGCACCGGCAGATGTTTGCAGGTCACTCCCCATTGCCGCCAAAAGAAAAAAACTAACAATAAAAGTGAGCAAATAGAATGAAACAAATGCAATAATATTAGAAACAATCCCATAAGAAACAGGTTTCTCATTAAATCTAACAGGCACAAGTGCATTGGGATGCAAAATGCGTTCCAATTCCAGATAACTATTTTTAAAAAAAAGCAGCACTCTCACCACTTTGACTCCCCCACCAGTTGACCCGGCCGATCCGCCAATAAACATACAAATAAAAAGCGTTATGCCAATAAAAGGGAGCCATGATAAATAATCAGCAGAAGCGAAGCCCGTTGTTGTAACAATTGATACCACCTGGAAAACACCTAAACGAAAAGATTCTTCGATGCTATAATTCTCACGAAAAAACAAAGCAAAAGTAACCGTTATTGTAAAGAAAGCAACAATGCCAAGGTAATAGCGGAATTCTTCATTTCGAAAAATATTTTTAAACTTTAGATGAAGCGCCAGGTAAGATAAAGTAAAATTTGTTCCGGCAATAAACATAAAAATGGTTATTACATACTGAATAAATACCGAATCATAAAAAGCAATGCTATCCTGTTTGGTTGAATAGCCCCCCGTCGCCATTGTTGTAAACGAATGATTAATAGCGTCAAACAAATCCATCCCCCCTAAGAAAAGCAGTATAACCTCGATAAAAGTAAAAAGGATATAAATACCCCATAGACGCTTTGCCGTTTCTTTAATCCGGGGATGAATTTTATCTTTGGTCGGTCCCGGCACCTCGGCAATAAAAAGCTGCATGCCGCCAATACCCAAAATAGGCAAAATAGCAAGCGACATCACAATAATCCCCATGCCTCCAAGCCATTGGGTCATACTTCGCCAAAACAATAGGCTGTTTGGTAAAGCCTCAATATCATTTAAGATTGATGCCCCAGTCGTTGTAAACCCGGATATTGTTTCAAAATAAGCATCAGTAAAAGAAGGGATTTCCTGGCTCAGCAAAAAAGGCAAACAACCAAATAATGAAAAAAGAACCCATCCGAGGCTAACAATGATGTAACCTTCCCTTTTCCCTATCTCTTTATTGGCATTTCTATTCAAAACCCACATCAAAAAACCTGCAAGTACAGTAATAAATGATGAACAGAAAATTGCCGCCAGGGATTCGCTATAAATCAAAGCAACAAGGAAGCTGATTAACATCACACATCCTTCAACCAGCAGAAGCATTCCCAGCATGCTAAGTACAATGCGAAAATTAATCATTCAGAAAAAAATTTACCTATTTCTTGAATTATACTCGGCATAGCAAAAACGACCACACTATCATTGGCTCTGATCTCGGTATCACCTGTTGCAATAAAACTATTATCCCCTCTAACCACTCCTCCTATAATTGCATCAGCGGGAAATTTAACATCTTTTAACTTGCCCTGGGTAACCAAGGAACCCGGCTGCACAACAAACTCCATAACCTCAGCTTCTGTACCCCGCAAACATTTTATTGAGGAAATCTGCCCCCCTGAAGTAGTAAAACGGAAAATCCGGCTCGCTGCACTAATTTTCTTATTAATAATAGTATCAATACCCAAATTTTCTGCCAGTTCCAGGTAATTGAAATTCTCTACCTCAGCAATGGTACGTCTCACGCCCTTCTCCTTAGCATGTAAACAAGACAAGATGTTCGTCTCAGAGCTGCCGGTTACAGCAACAAAAGCATCCATTTTAGCTAACTTTTCCTCCTGTAACAGATCCATGTCCCGGCCATCACCATTAATGACCAATGTATTCTTCAGTTGATTGGATAACCAATAACTTTTTTCCCGATTCATCTCTATCAGCTTAATATTATGGTGATACCCAAGCCCTTCGCATGTCAAGCGTCCGATTCTACTTCCTCCAAGAATCATAATATTTTTGGCTTCGTATATTTCTTTACCTGAATATTTCATCAGTGCATCCACGCCCTTAGGATTGCAGATCGCATAAACGATATCATTGGGGAGAAACACATCATCTCCGGAGGGAATAATTGTACTTCCTTTACGGGTAATAGCAACAGCCCGGTAATCAAGCTTACCGGCTTTTTTAGTAAATTCATTCAGGGTTTTATTAACCATTGGGGCTTTTTCTTCAAGTTTAACCACATAAAGTGATAACTTTCCACCAGAAAACTCCACCGTATCAGAGGTGCCTGTTTGATGCAGAAGATCAATAATTTCCCTCGAAGCTATTTGTTCCGGAAAAATCATATAATCAATACCAAGTTGAATAAAATACTCCCGATTATTATTATCAAGATATTCATTATTATCAATCCTGGCAATGGCATTTCTGGCACCTAGACGTTTTCCCAGAATGGCTGCGGTAATATTGGTATCTTCACTATAAGTAACACCAATCAATAAATCAGCTTTTCGAATATTAGCCTCCTTCAAATTAGCAATTGAAGTAGCTGATCCCTGTATCGATATGAGATCAAGACTCGCCCCCAAAATCCGAAGATTGTTTTCATCCGGATCAATCACAACAATGTCATGATTTTCGTTGCTAAGCATCCGTGCAAGATGAGTACCCACTTCTCCTGCACCTGCAATAACTATATTCATAATAATCCAGTATAAGAAATCTAATTATTGTTCGTCCATAATATCCGCTAACTTCGTTACCCTTTTCCCAAAATTGCTCATTTACACCAGTAAACTCCGCATTTTGGGACTTCGGAAGCCTCGTTGTCGAAGATTATGATTCAAAGACTAGATTTTATTGACAGACTCTAATTAAGCAAATTAAAAGAATATGATTTTAATAACCCAAACATTCTTCTGTTTTTTACATCTAAAAAATAATTTTATTTGTTATTACTGGATTTTTAAGGCTCCTTTTTCTCTCATCATGCAGATATCATTCACCCATTGCCCACATGCTCTCCGGATTTTTTTTTCATAATAATAATCATTGGAAGCATCCAACACCAATTGGTCAACATCAAAAACGTCCTCAAAACCTGCTAATTCTAAAGCATTATTTGAGACAAGGACTACATCCAGTTTAATCTTATCCTTCAAAGGCTTATAAACCTTTTTGTCTTTTGTATGAACCCATAATACCAGCAACCCATTTATATTCAACACATGGTTACTCCCCAACTTAAAAATGGCATTATTCATCATATTTTTATTCTTTATATTTTTGGCCTGCGCAGATCGCCCATTAAGAAAATGCCACTCTTCAATATCCGGAATCTGTTCCTCCTGCTTCAGGTGTAAAAGCAAACTTTTATTCCCCTGAACAAAATCCACACAAGCTCCATCAGCAAAATGATAAATCCAGGCTTCGTTGCTTTTATTTTTCTTTATATCCTTAAACAATAAAAAAAATGAAAAGCCCAATAAAGAAAAAAGAAAAACCAAAACAGCCTTTTTGTCTTTTCGAATTACAAAGAAGAAGAATGGGATTATCAATAGATAAAGCATTAAAACACCCACTTTATCAATATAAATATTAAATATATCCGGATGTAAAGAGGCAGGAATTTCCATTGCAAGATTCATCAGTTTCCATACAAATTCAGAAAAATAAACCAGGCCATTACTCACAAGGGCAAAATCAGCCACTATTAAAAGTAAAAAACCACTTATTAACAAAACTGAGGCAAGCGGAATAACAAGGACATTAATAAATATTGCATGCAAAGGGACATAATGAAAATAATAAAAAAGAATCGGTGAAACAGCTACCTGTGCAGCAAAGCTCACTCCCATTATTGATAAAGGGTAACGAATTATTCCCGGGAGGTCATTAATACGGTTATTAAAAGAAGGAACAATAAGTAAAATGCCTGCAACAGCAAAAAAAGAGAGTTGAAACCCCAATTGTAAGATCATAAAAGAATCCCATAATAACATTACAAATGCGCTGGCGGCCAATATATTTAAACTATTCCCTTTTCGATTACCCGACCATGCCCACATTAGAAAAGAAAACATCATTACAGCCCGGGTAACAGAAGCAGACATCCCAGTAATAAAAACATACCCCCATAATAATATCACCAACAATAAATAACGAATTTTCCGAAAAGGCAATAGCAGCAATACATACTTCAAAGCAAATGCCAGTATCCCTACATGTAATCCTGATACTGCAAGGATATGCATCATCCCGGCATTCCGAAAAGTATTGGCCAAAGAGTCAGGCATCATTTTTTTTTGTCCCAGGACCATTGCTGAAAAAACCGTTCTCAGATTCTCATCTGATACTACTGAAAAAAAACGATCCAAAAGATCATTTCTGACGCTCAAAGCTTTCCTTTTCAGCATAAACCGACCGGATGCTTGTATATACATCCAGGAGTCACTATTAACAAAAGCCTGATACCTGATACGGCGTGATTTAAGGTAATCGGCATAATTGAAATCAAAAGGGTTGGGCTTGCGCTGCATACTATCCAGGCTAACCTTGCAGACTAATAAATCACCAGGTAAGAAATACCTTTCCTGCTTTTTTCCCTCCAGATACAACAACAAGCGTTCACCTTTTAACCGGGGATAAGCAGCAGATTCCTCAATCTTACAAAATAATTGATCAAACTTTTTTGACGAGGGATTATATTCTTCAACCAAAACTGTAATAAAATCCGGTTTATCATTCAAAGACACACTGACTGGCTGATGAACACTGCCAATAAAACGTCCGAGGAATAGCATTAATAATACAGCCAACATACCATACGCCCATCTATAATGATAATGCAACTTTGTATTAAGGATCAGAAAAACGAGAAGAAGAAGAAAAATAACAATTACATCATACCGCGAAGCAATCCCCCATGAAATAACAGATAAAATCCCTATAATAAATGGCACAAGCAAACGTACCAAAGGAATACATTGTATTTCATTTTTTAAGGGGGTCATCATTGATAAGTTTCGGAGATTTCTATAAACAGAAATCACTGTTCAAAATTAATTTTATATATGGCAGAAACAAAAAAAAATTAATGGGTAAAAAGATGATGAGTGGTCAAAGTTTTTTTTAAATTTACAAGCCTGAACGTCTATTAAAAACACAAAAAGCATAAAAGAACATGAGTGATTTAAAAACCAATTACATAGGCCTGGAGTTAAAAAATCCGGTTATTGTCGGTGCCAGTAACATGGTAGAAAAGATTGAAAACGTGCAGGAACTGGAAGAAGCAGGTGCTGCTGCGATTGTTTTCAAATCTCTTTTTGAGGAACAATTGCATCTTGAAAATCTTGAAATGGGACAAGTTCAGGATGAAGCTTCTGAACGACATGCTGAAATGATTGATCCATTCCCCCACATGGAAGACGCAGGGCCAAAAGAGCATCTAATGCAACTAAAAAAAGTTAAAGAAGCAGTTAACATACCCGTTATCGGAAGTTTAAATGCTGTTTATGAAGAATCATGGGAAGATTTGGCCAGGCAGATCGCCGACACAGGTGTTGATGCCCTTGAAGTTAACTTTTATGCTGTACCAAAAAAATTTGAAGTTGACAGCACACTAATTGAAAAAAAACAAATAAACACATTAGAAAGACTCAAAAAAGCCATTGACATTCCCATTGGCGTGAAATTAAGCCCATTTTATGCAAACCCGCTAAACCTGATCAAAAACCTGGATAATGCCGGCGCAGATGGGGTTGTTATCTTCAACCGCTTATTTCAACCTGACATTAACATTGATACAGAAGAACATGAAGTAGCATTTGACCTTAGCGGTGCAGATAATTACAAGCTAGCTCTTCGCTTTGCCGGGCTTCTTTATGGAGAGATCAAAGGCAGCATTTGTGCAAATAATGGAATTTACAGTGCAGAAGAAGTCATTAAAACATTACTGGCAGGTGCTGATTGTGTTCAGGTTGTAAGTACCATCTATAAAAACAAACCTGCCGTATTAAAGAAAATCCTTTCCGACCTTGATCAATGGATGGCAAAGAAAAAGTACAGCAAAATAGACGACTTTAAAGGAAAATTATCCAATCAAACCTTGAACGATCCATTCATATATAAGCGTGCTCAGTATGTCGAAATGCTTATGAGGCAATCAAAAGATGTGTTACGTTCGCATCCATTGCGTTGACAAATATTTTTTCTTGATCAAAAAAAGCTGTAAACCAAAAAACATTTCCAGTTTTTTTTCTCTTTTCAAAAGGACAAAAATATTTTATTTGCTTACAACTGTTTTATAAGCTGCAGGGCCTTTCCCTTTAACCA
>CAZSGN010000035.1:0-4883 GCA_964606415.1 uncultured Bacteroidales bacterium | reverse complement strand
ATATTTTATTTGCTTACAACTGTTTTATAAGCTGCAGGGCCTTTCCCTTTAACCAGGGCGTTCAGTCGGCCTTTTAACATTTTCCTTTTTAAAGAAGATAAATGATCCACAAACAAAACACCCTCGAGGTGGTCATATTCATGCATCAAGATTCTGGCTTTAATGCCATCAAAACAAACTCGATGCGGGTTTAAATCTTCATCAAGATATTCCATACAAAATTCTGATTGTCTTTCAACATCTTCCCGTATTCCAGGCAAACTAAGACATCCTTCATTAAAAAGATACGCCTCCCCCTTTATTTCCTTTTTTACAGGATTAATAAAAACCTTTTTAAAGTCGGCAAGTTCAGGATATTCATCTTTCATACAAGTTGCATCAATCACAATAATCCTTTCACTTATTCCAACCTGGGGGCCCGCCAATCCTAAACCCTCGGCATGATACATGGTCTCAAACATGTTATCAATCAACTCATTAACCTTTACCGGATCTTCTTCCAGTGGCTTCGCCACTTTTCTCAACACAGGAGACCCATAGACATGTATAGGTAGTATCATTCTTTATAAAAAATTTAATTGTTCATGTTACCTGTTACTATTTTGCTCCAGGAAAGACTGTAAAATAATAGCCGCACTTATTTTATCCACATTGGCTTTATTCTGTCTGTCTTTCTTTTTCATTCCACCATCAATCATAGCCTGAATAGCCATTTGCGAGGTAAACCTTTCATCAACCAGAATGACCTCAATAGCTGGATATTCCTTTTTCAACTTTTTAACAAAAGGATTAATAAACCGGACCGCCCCGGATGCTTCATTATCCATTTTTGTTGGATAGCCAACAATAATTTTCTCGACCTCTTCAGTATTAAGATATTCAGCCAAAAAGATCCATATATCTTTAACATGAACCGTCCGGAGTGGCCCTGCTATCATCTGCATCATATCAGTAACAGCAATACCAACTCTTTTCTGACCATAATCAATGCTTAATATCCTACTCACAAAATTATTTAAATTAATTATAAATAAAAAATATAATACAAAAATAAAAAAGGTGACTTATATAAGCCACCTTTTTTATTATATAAATAGAAACACCATTAAATCATCATTACTTATAAGATGCCTCCATCCGCTTATAGCTGTTATATCGCCATTGTGCATTTTCTTTGGCAATTTTAAATAAGCGCTCTGCCTCATCAGGGAACGTTTTTCTTAAAGAAGTATACCGTACTTCGCTATTAAGGAAATCATCAAATTTATCCCATTCCGGCTCTTTAGAATCAAGCAAGAAAGGATTATCACCCTCTTGTTCGATTAACGGGTTATATCGGTAGAGATGCCAGTAACCAGACTGAACAGCCAGTTTTTCTTCAAGCTGTGTTTTACCCATACCATGACGTAACCCATGATTAATACAAGGTGCATAAGCAATAATCATTGAAGGTCCGGGATACTCTTCGGCTTCTTTAAGTGCTTTAAGGAACTGGTTCTGACTTGCTCCCATAGAAACCTGTGCGACATATACATAACCATAAGTCATTGCCATCATTCCAAGATCCTTCTTTTTGATCTTTTTACCAGAAGCTGCAAATTTAGCAACTGCACCAACAGCAGTAGCTTTAGAAGACTGACCGCCTGTATTAGAGTAAACTTCTGTATCCATAACCAGCACATTGATATCTTCACCCGAAGCCAACACATGATCGAGGCCGCCAAAACCAATGTCATAAGCCCAACCATCACCACCAAAGGCCCAAACAGACTTTTTGATGAGATATTGCTTAAGTGGCAAAATCTCTTTAGCTACTTTATTGTTGCTGTCTTTTTCAAGAACCTGAAGAACATTAGCAGATGCCTCTTTAGAAGCCTCACCATCATTCATATTATCAAGCCAGTTTTGGAAAGCCTCTTTCATTTCACTAGAAGCACCATTGGACATAGCATCCTTCATCTTCAAGGCAATACGCTCACGCATTTTCCTGGCACCAACAGCCATTCCATAACCATACTCAGCATTATCTTCAAATAAAGAATTAGCCCAGGCAGGACCATGGCCGTCCTTGTTTGTACAATAAGGAGTAACAGGAGCAGAGCCGCCATAAATAGAAGAACATCCTGTTGCATTGGCAATCATCATCCGGTCACCGTATAATTGCGTCACAAGTTTGACATAAGGTGTCTCACCACAACCAGCACAAGCACCACTAAATTCAAACAAAGGCTGTGCAAACTGGCTGTTTTTAACGTTTTTAGAAATATCAATTTTATCCTGCTTATACCCCACTTTTTCATTCATATAATCAAAAACTTCCTGCTGGGGCATTTGACTATCCAGGGTATCCATGACCAATGCTTTTTCCTTAGAAGGACAAACATCAACACAATTACCACAACCGGTACAATCCAGCGGACTAACCTGAATAGCGAACTGGTATTCTTTAATTTGCGCTTTACCCTGTACTGTTTTGATTGCTCCAGGTGCATTGGATGCTTCCTCATCTGTAAGGAGGAAAGGCCTAATGCAAGCATGCGGGCAAACATAAGCACATTGATTACACTGAATACAGTTTTCAGGAATCCACTCAGGAACATCAACCGCAATCCCCCTTTTCTCATAAGCAGTAGTTCCTTGCGGGAAAGAACCATCCTCTCGTCCTACAAATGCACTAACAGGCAGGTCATCCCCTTTAAGCGAATTGATCGGGAATACAACATTTTTAACGAAATCAGGAACATCATTTTCTATCTTACCATTTTCAGGTTTAAGATTTTTCCATTCCTGAGGTATATCAATTTGGGTGATATTTTCGCCACCTTTATCAATAGCGGCATGATTCATATTAACAATATCTTCACCTTTGGCGCCAAACGTTTTCACAATGGCCTTTTTCATATAATCAACCGCTTTCTCATATGGAATCACCTCTGTGATTTTGAAAAAAGCAGACTGCATGATGGTATTGGTACGATTACCCAGTCCGATCTCACCTGCAATTTTAGTCGCATTAATGATATAGGTAGAAATATTCTTTTCAGCAAGGATTTTTTTCATGCTATCCGGCAATTTCTCCTTGGTTGTTTCCACATCCCATATACTATTGATAAGAAACATACCATTTTCTTTAATCCCGTCGAGCATATCATATTTATCCAGATAAGCAGGCACATGGCAAGCAACAAAATTAGGATTGCTTACAAGATAAGTAGATCGAATTTCTGAATCACCAAAACGAAGATGAGAAATAGTAATTCCACCAGATTTTTTCGAATCATAAGAGAAATACCCCTGAGCAAATTTGTCAGTGGTGTCACCAATAATTTTGATTGAATTTTTATTTGCGCCCACCGTTCCATCAGAACCGATGCCATAAAATTTGCATTCAAATATATCATCGGGAGACACATCGATAGGATCACCAACCGGCAATGATTTGAATGTCACATCATCATTGATGCCAACTGTAAAGTGATTTTTAGGCTCATTCATCTTAAGATTATCAAATACTGCAAGAATCTGAGCCGGTGTTGTATCTTTAGAACTAAGTCCATATCGACCACCAATGATCAAAGGCCTATGCTCTTTTTCATAAAACATCTCTTTAACATCAAGATAAAGTGGTTCACCTGTAGAGCCAATCTCCTTTGTCCGATCAAGAACAGCAATTCTTTTAACTGTTTCCGGCAATGCATTAAAGAAATATTTTTCAGAGAAAGGACGATAAAGATGACAAGTAATTAACCCCACTTTTTCTCCTTTTGCCGTTAGGTAATCAACAACCTCTTTGGCTGTTTCGGTAACTGTCGCCATGGCAATAATGACATTCTCAGCATCTTTGGCACCATAATAAGTAAAAGGATGATATTCGCGGCCCGTTATTTTAGTCACTTCCTGCATATAATGCTCAACCATATCAGCAACAGGCTCATAAAATTTATTAACCGCTTCTTTTGCCTGGAAGAAAATATCAGGATTTTGAGCAGTCCCCCTGGTAACAGGATGTTCCGGGTTTAAAGCACGGTCTCTAAATGCCTGAACCGCATCCATATCAATAATATTTTTAAGGTCATCTTGCTCCATGATTTCCACTTTCTGTATTTCATGAGAAGAACGGAACCCGTCAAAGAAATGCAGGAAAGGAACTCTTGTTTTAATAGATGCCAGGTGAGCAACACCAGCCAGATCCATAATCTGCTGAATACTGCCGCTTGCAAGCATAGCAAAACCAGTCTGACGAGTGGCATAAACATCACTATGATCACCAAAAATAGATAAAGCGTGTGAGGCTACACTACGCGCACTAACATGAAAAACACCAGGCAATAATTCACCAGCAATCTTATACATATTTGGGATCATTAACAATAACCCCTGCGAAGAAGTAAATGTAGAAGTTAAAGCACCCGCCTGTAAAGAACCATGGACTGCTCCTGAAGCCCCTCCTTCTGATTGCAATTCAGTTACACAGACCTCATCACCAAATATATTTTTGCGTCCATGAGCCGCCCATTGGTCAATATATTCAGCCATTGTTGACGAAGGAGTAATTGGATAAATAGCCGCAACCTCGCTAAACATATAAGCAATATGTGAGGCAGCGTAATTCCCATCACACGTTATAAAATTCTTCTTACTCATCTTTTTTATATTTAATTGATTTTCAATACTTTAAATTACAAACGTCCATGACAAAAGTAACATAAAAAAGTTTAAAAACATGCTCTTTCATTTACAAACTTAGCGATTCAAAATAATTTAGAACCTGTAAAAATAACACCCTTGATCGTTTCATGAAAACACGATCAAGGGAGCATAAGCATCGTATATGTAATCTCTGTTAGTCATTCATAGAAATCAGAAACTTCTCGTTAGATCTT
>CAZSGN010000034.1:13317-15662 GCA_964606415.1 uncultured Bacteroidales bacterium | reverse complement strand
GTCTACTGACGGATTCTTTGTTCTTTGCCTGTCCGTCCACTGACGGATTCTTTGTTCCTTGTTCGGCGCCTGTCCGTCTGCTGACGGATTCCTTGCCTGTCGTCTTCTGACGGATTCTTTGTTTTTAGTTGGTCTACAACGGGGGCCGGTTGGTGCTAAAAATATTTCAGAGAAATTATATCATACACTCAAGCAACGATTATACTTTCCCTTTACAAATAAACCAGCTACATATATAAACTCATTATAAATCAGTTTGATGCGAGGGTTTCAGTCACATGTATTTAGGACTTCTTGTTCTGTTTTCGTAATTAAACCTTTTCAATCTTTTCTCTCCGGCTTTATTATATTTATTAACGGCCGAAACTAATTTCATGGTATGTTCAACAATATCTTCGGCATTAACAATGGATCCGGAAACGGCAACACCATATACTCCCGTTTCCATTAAAGCAGGGATATCCTCCAATGTAATTCCGCCTACAGCAATAACAGGAACCTGAATCCCCCTTTTTAAACACTCATTCATTATTTTGTCTATTCCACGCAACCCCAACAATGGACTCAATTGAGACTTCGTCGATGTCTGCTTAAAAGGGCCTAAACCTATATAATCAACCTGATCAGCTATTTCCAGAATTCGGTCTAAAGAATCAGCAGTACCTCCTATAAGCGAATGTTCTCCCAAAATTTTTCTGGCCTCAGCCGGAGAAGTATCTGTATTGCCGAGATGAACGCCATCAGCTTTCAAATCAAAAGCAATATCCACATGATCATTAACAATGAAAAAACCATTATAATCATCAATTTCCCTTACAATTTCTTCACCAGTTGCACGAATCGCTTCATGTCCGGCATTTTTCATCCTGAGCTGGGTTAATCGTCCATATCCCCTGCAATACTCTTTTACAAGCCTGTAAGTATTCATTTTCTCATGAGGATGAGTAATAAAATGCAATCTTGGGATTAATATGTCTTCAACTTCTTGCATAATGATAGCCCAGAAGGCCTTGATTACTTAATAAAAACTGATGAATGTACTGCTTTGCTTGAATGCAAGCATCATGAATACCAAATCCATTAGCCAGTAAGGCTGTAATAGCAGCTGAAAGCACACATCCTGAACCATGTTTTTCTGCTCCAGGATATGGGTCGCCTTTCATCACATGAATATGCTGTCCGTCCAGCAATATATCATTGCGACTATCACCTTCCCGGTGCCCTCCTTTTAACAAAATAGCACCTGTTCTTTTAACAGCCATCCAATTCAATAATTTTTCTTCATTATCAGTCCCCGATAAATAGACAATTTCTTGCATATTGGGTGTCAAAAGAAAAACTTTTTCCAAAACCTCGTCCAGCAACTTTTGCTCCTCCACCTCCCAAAATTGAAAACCAGAAGAAGAAGAAATCACCGGATCCCAAACAATTTTAATTTCTACTGATAAAGATATTAAATAATTTAAAATCTCTTTTAAAAGAGATAAATTCTGTACCACTCCTATTTTCACAAATATAAATGGATGCTTTTCGTACAGGATACTAATCTGCTTTTTAATCCATTCGGGATGCACCCATTCGATTTCCTCAAACCTTTCTTCATGCTGGATGGTATTTGCTGATAAAACACCTAATCCATACACACCAAAGGATTCAAATGTTTTAACATCAGCAAGAATTCCTGCACCACCAGAGGGGTCGAAACCCGCTATACTAAGCACTTTTTTTCTCGGAGAGTACATCCTGATAACTTTGAAACTGATCAATAATCCTTCGTTCGCCTGCTACAGTATCTTCATTAAGCCAGACCCCGCCAATCATTGCAGCCCCCCAAAAACCCAACTCATCAATACGTTCGATATTCTCCGGAAGAATTCCTCCCAGGGCAACCACATTTATTGAATCATTTGTCAGATTTATATTCCGCAGGTCTTCCAAAGAAAAGATACCATAATAATCATTTTTTGAGACACTTGTAAAAACAGGACTAATCCAGGCATAATCATATTTTCCACCTTCATTTTTTAATGTTTCCAGATCATGAAATGATCTTGTTACCATCGCAGTTTTGCCATTTATTTCTGATTCCATGGATAAATTCTTATCATTAAGATGCCACCCTCCCAAAGAAAACTCATCCAATAAAAAAGGATGATCATGCAAAACAACCCTACTCAGTAAATTTTCAGGCAAACTACTTAATACCGTTCTAACATATTGAACTGAAGCCTGAGGTTTTCTTAAATGATAAAAATCAAGCCCCTGTTTAAAAAGTTGCTCTATAATTTTTGATTCACGTCTAATCACTCCCGGCCAGGATACCACAATTAACTTCATCTATCTCT
>CAZSGN010000034.1:0-13217 GCA_964606415.1 uncultured Bacteroidales bacterium | reverse complement strand
TTTATATTGTCAAAACAAGTTAAACTCAACCATCCGGGGGACAAAAATACAAAGAAAAAATTGGGATATCCCCGGTATCGGGACATCAATTCATCTAAATCATGAATATCTTATTTCTTTATCTGGTGACTCATTATTATATCTTCTTGACGATGCAATTTCTTAACATCCCGGGAAGTTTTCATTGAACAAAAATGCTCACCACACATTGAACAAAAATGTTCACTCTTACTACCTTCATCAGGTAATGTTTTATCATGAAATTGCAATGCTTTTTCCGGATCCAGGCTTAAATGGAACTGATCTTTCCATCTGAATTCAAAACGGGCCTTGCTGAGCGCATTATCTCTAACCTGTGCCGCCGGATGTCCTTTAGCAATATCCGCAGCATGCGCTGCCAGTTTAAACGTAATCACCCCCTCTTTCACATCATTTTTTTCCGGTAATCCAAGATGTTCTTTAGGAGTCACATAACATAACATAGCGGTACCATACCACCCAATCAGGGTTGCGCCAATAGCTGAAGTAATATGATCATAACCCGGGGCAATATCTGTCACAAGTGGCCCCAGTGTATAAAAAGGAGCATCCATACATGCTTCAATTTCCTTATCCATGTTTTCTTTGATCATATGCACCGGAACATGGCCCGGCCCTTCAATCAACACCTGAACATCTTTTTCTCTTGCCACTTCGGTTAATTCACCCAGGGTTTTTAATTCAGAAAATTGGGCTTTATCGTTGGCATCAGCAAGAGAACCTGGACGCAGTCCATCGCCAATTGACACCCCTACATCATAAGCCCTTAAGATATCACAAATATCAGAAAAATGAGTATAAAGAAAATTCTCCTGTTTATGATGCATACACCATTTAGCCATAATAGAGCCTCCGCGTGACACAATCCCCGTGGTTCTTTCAATGGTATAAGGAATATAACGCCATAATAAACCAGCATGAATAGTAAAATAATCTACACCCTGCTCTGCCTGTTCAATCAAGGTATCTCTATAAATTTCCCAGCTCAGATCTTCAGCAATGCCATCCACTTTTTCAAGGGCCTGATAAAGAGGCACGGTTCCAACAGGCACCGGGGAATTACGGATAATCCATTCCCGTGTTTCATGAATATTATCACCTGTAGAAAGATCCATGATCGTATCTGCGCCCCAACGAAAAGACCATACAGCCTTCTCCACCTCTTCATCAATACTGGAAGTGACCGGAGAATTACCAATATTGGCATTAATCTTCACCAGGAAATTTTTTCCAATAATCATAGGCTCACACTCAGGATGATTAATATTGGCAGGAATCATTGCCCTACCTGCTGCAATTTCCTGGCGTACAAATTCAGGCGTAATCTTTTCCGGTATTTTGGCGCCATAAGGCATTCCTGTATGTTTTTTCAGCAAAGCGGGATCCTTTATAGCATCTACCATTTGATTTTCCCGGAGAGCCACATATTCCATTTCCGGGGTTATCACACCCTTCCTGGCATAAAAATACTGTGAAACCGCACATCCCTTTTTCGCCCTAAAAGGCTTTCGATGATGATCCGGAAATCTTAAATGATCAATCGATTTATCCTTAATACGTCTTTGAACATATTTCGAAGAAAAACCCGGAAGCTGCTCTATATCATCATTTTTAGTCAACCAATCTTTTCTGACAGCAGGTATACCAGAGCGGATGTCAAAATCAATATCCGGATCTGTATAAGGACCGGAAGTATCATAAATAACAAAATCACCATTTTTTATACGTTGACCATTTTCATCAATAGTATCTGACAAACGGACACTTCTCATCGGAACACGAATATTATGAATAACTCCTTTAACATAAATTTTTTCTGAACCAGGAATAGGCTCCCTGCTAACATTTTCTTTTTCAATTGATCTCATATAGTATCATTCATTTACAAAAGTTTCGCAATAACTTATAAAACACTAATTATTAAGACTATGCACATTTAAAATACAGATCTAAATTATTGATTTCGTGATATTAAAATATTCCATTTAAAAAAATATACCTGGATTTTATCCTGAAAAAACTTGATTCAACTATAGGTTTTAAAGCGCCTATAAACTTGCTCATTTTTTGTCCGGAGATCAAAAACTAACCTCCCTGGGACGCACGGATAATAAGCACCCGGTCATTCTCCTTCAAAGGAGTACTGTTCCATTTATTTTTATTGATTACCTGATTATTAACAGCAAGTGCAATACCCTTTTGTTGTTTATCAATACTCAAAACATCCAGTAATTGATCAACACAAATACCATCATAAACTTCCTGAGAATCATCATTTACATATATTATCATCAAAAATACATTTAGTAAGTATGACGAAGGCCAACTTTGTTTTGACAAATACTTAACCCTTATTAACCAGATGAACGGGAGAGTCGTAACATTTTTTCCCTTCGCCGGCATAACCCGGATCAGGTGCAATGGGTTTGATCTCAGCCCGAACGGGCACCCCAACTTTATTTGGAACCAGCAACAAATTTAATATGAATTTTATTAAAAAAACAAGTTTTACCCCAAAATATCGTTTATATGTTGTATTTTAATGGAAATTGTTTGCCCAAAATGAGCAACTATATTGCATCAATCAAAAAACGCAATATTTAAACTACATTTAAACTACATGTACAACAATATTTTAACAATTTTAACAGTGTCTCATATCATTTAAATATTTAACCCTTAAAATAAGGGTAGAACCAATAAAAGGGATGATCTTTTGCAGATCATCCCTTTTATAATTCTTCTTTAATAATGCGCTTTTATTTACTCTACCTCCAACACATCTTTAAATGCTTTCACAAAAGTATCCTTTGGTAAAGCTCCCTGTGCCATTTGAGGCTGTCCCTCTTTAGGTACAAACAATAATGAAGGAATACTCTGAATGCCAAACATAGCAGCCAAATCTTTCTGATCTTCTGTGTCAATTTTATAAATATCCAGTTTACCTTCATATTCCTGCGATAACTCATCCAAAATAGGAGCAACCATTTTACAAGGGCCACACCAATCGGCATAAAAATCAATTACACAAGGTTTATCACCCTCAAATTTCCAGTCTTTATTCTGTTCAAAATCAAATACTTTTTCCTTAAACGTGTCTTTTGTCAAAAACTCAACCATGATTTCCAGATTTTAATATTAATAACATATTTATATTTATATATATATACATATGCAAAGATAATACCAATAAATTAAAAAACGAAAAAAAAGAGCATAAAAAAAT
This sequence comes from uncultured Bacteroidales bacterium, assembly GCA_964606415.1. Lineage (GTDB taxonomy): Bacteria > Bacteroidota > Bacteroidia > Bacteroidales > JBBRXJ01 > CAZSGN01. The sequence continues at coordinate 9,952 of CAZSGN010000034.1, read as the reverse complement.
AATTTACACGATAAACATTTTGAATTCAGGTCAATCCGGGATCTCAGCGAAAAAGAATCGACAGATTCAAAAGAATTATTATAAATTTGTGGCATTTCCAGTCCATGAAACAACTCAACTACATAAAACCTACAATATTCAGCACTATTAGCAAGATTCTTGGCAAAAAGGAACAACAAGGCTTTGTCATTGGAGGTTACGTGCGGGATCAAATTTTAGGTCGCCCCACCAAAGATATTGATATCGTTGTCCTCGGTAGTGGAATTGAGCTGGCAAAAGAAGTAGCAGCAAGCCTGGGCAAAGATGTCAATGTGGCAGTTTTTAAAAATTTTGGCACTGCCATGATTCGTCATCAAGAGCTCGAGATTGAGTTTGTTGGGGCACGAAAAGAATCTTATAACCATCATTCACGCAAACCGGCTGTAGAAAACGGCACCCTGGAAGAAGACCAGCAAAGAAGGGATTTCACCATCAATGCATTGGCTATTGCGTTACACCCTTCTGAATACGGTACCCTTATTGATCCTTTTAACGGAATGAAGGATCTCCGGGATAAGATCATACAAACCCCTCTTAATCCCCAAAGAACATTTTCTGACGACCCGCTTCGTATGATCCGGGGAATCCGTTTTGCAACCCAGTTACACTTCAGGCTTTCAGAAGAAACTTATCATGCTATCTGCAAACATGCCGAAAGAATTAAGATTGTATCTTATGAACGGATCATCGATGAGATAAATAAAATACTCATGACAGACAAACCATCTATTGGCCTTTCTCTACTTTATAAGACCGGGCTTCTGGTTTATTTTTTTCCCGAATTGGCACAATTAAAAGGTGTAGAAACCAAATCAGGAAAATCACACAAGGACAATTTTTTACATACCATTCAGGTTGTCGATAATATTAGTCCAAAGACCAACAATTTGTGGCTAAAGTGGGCAGCCCTCCTCCACGATATAGCCAAGCCCAGGACCAAACAGTTTGATGATCAGCAAGGTTGGACATTTCACGGCCATGATTTTATCGGCGCAAAAATGGTTCCTCAATTATTCAGAAAATTAAAAATGCCCCTTAATGAAAAGATGAAATATGTCCAAAAACTGGTTCGTCTTCATCTCCGCCCCATTGCACTCGTTACCGATGAAGTTACTGACTCAGCTGTCAGGAGACTTCTTTTTGAGGCGGGTGACGATGTGGATGACCTGATGACCTTATGTGAGGCAGATATTACTTCTTCTTTTGAAAACAAAGTCAACCGATTCAGGAAAAATTTCAAGAGGGTTCGCAAAAAGTTAAAAGAGATCGAAGAAAAAGATAAGGTCAGAAATTTTCAACCTCCCGTTACCGGGGAAGAGATTATGGAGACTTTCGGCCTCAAACCCGGGAAAGAAGTAGGAATCATCAAAAATGCCATTAAAGAAGCTATTCTTGAAGGACAAATCCAGAACAATTATGATGAAGCTTATGATTTCATGTTAGTAAAAGGCAAAGAGCTGGGTTTAGAAGCCAAAAAGAACCTGCGGAAATAGAACAAACTACCTGCATATTTCAATCTTCACAGGCAAATGATCGCTAAAGCCATTCTGATAATGGTATCCGTTATAAGTTCTGAATGGTTTTACGCCATAATACTTTTGATCTTCCTCCAGCAAAAACTTTTCGTTCACAATTGTCATTTTCGCATTAGGAACCTGCCAGGCAAATTTTCCATCAATCAAATTATCAGAAACAATAAACTGATCAAACAGCGACCAATGCCGCTGGTACTTATGCGTACCCCTAACCAGGCCCGAATCGGGTTGAGTGGCCAGATTTACCAGCTTTTTGCTTCCTTCCGGACAAAGTGGATTTTGACCTATTAAATAATTCTTTATACTGCTATCCGAAGGATTATCATTAAAGTCACCCATCATCACCAGCGCAATATCCGAATAGTCCTGGTTAATTTCTTCCACCAGCAAACGAGCTTCTCTGGCCACTTTTATTCTTTTAAAAGCAGTTAAATCTTTACCACCCCATCGTGAGGGCCAGTGATTGACGACAAAAGCAAAAGTATCCTTATCTACACATGTCACAGCAAATAGCAAGTCCCTGGTTTTACGTGCCGTGTTGTCAAAATAAATACGCCTGTACCCGGTATGCAAAGTATCCATTAAGTCTTTTCTGTATAACAAACCTGCATCAATGCCACGTGCATCAGGTGAATCATAATGCACAATCCCATAAGGATATTTTGACAAAGGAGTATGCTCAATCAGGTCCTCCAATACCTTTTTATTCTCGATTTCACAAACACCGATAGCCATTGGTGGTTTCCAGCTACCTGAAGCAGCAATCACCTGCCAGGTATTTTTTATCTTGGCCCAATAACGGTAAGAAGACCATCTTTTGTCTCCATTTTTTAAAAAATCATCATCATCCGTCCCGGGGTTATCAATCGTATCAAAAAGATTTTCAAGATTATAAAAAAGGATCGTTTCAGTCCCCTGCCCTATACTTTTCGAAACAAAAGAAAACAAGAATAGTATAATCAGAACATAAGCAACCTTCATCATTATTGCATTAAAAAAGCACGCTAAAAATCAACAATCTCATAAGCACCAAGATCAGGAGCATCATCGAAAGTACGATTATCCTCCTTGATATCAAAAGGGTATAAAGTTCCATATTGATGGTAACCCTGATCACGGGCAACAGAAAAAGTATCAATATTAAAATTCATTTCCTCCGGATTAATAAAGCCAGGATCACCGCCTGCAATAACATTCCGAAAATGAGTATCATCAGAAGTATCAACAGCAGAAAAATCAGTTTTGATCATGACATGATCAAAAAAATAATCTGCCGCTGCTGATTCATCAAATTCATCGAGCTCAAGCTCTGAACCTGCTCCCCACAAAATACTATTATACATTGAGAAATCAAGGGCATAAGCCTCATCATAAATATGGTTAGAGAGAAAAAATCCAGGATCAGAACGAGACCTGTATGGATAATAATTAGCAATAGTAGTATGATAAAAATCATACTTGCCCCCGGCAAAATAACCAGTAAAATACCCACAGTTCGCAATAACATTATTCACAACAAGTATATCCGCGTTAAAAGCCATAAGCCCGCCATAAGAATGATTCTGAATAATGCAGCTTCTCATTTCAAGGCCGGGAGCCAGAAGGAGAGAATCCGGCGATCCTACAACCAAGCCATTCACAGCATTTTCAATCACTGTATGTGAGAAAGAATTATCGGAAGACGACGTTTTAAGTTGCACTCCTGACCATTGCCCGGGCACATGTTCATACTCCTTATCCGTTCTTGCATTAGTCATAATCACAGGAGAAAAAAAATCACCCAGGGTTTTGAGTGTACCTTCCACAAACATCCCGGTATTTTTGGTGAAATACATCTCCGTCCCGGGATCCAGGGTTAAAGTGGCTCCTTTCTTTACCATGATATCTCCCTCGACAAAAAAAGCTTTAACAGAAGAAAAAACAGTATCCTTTTTAATCGTTAATCCAGGTATCCTGATAATATCGCGTCCCCAAGCTGTCAGGTCAACATATTGGAAATTCCCGTTCACATTAAAACCCACAGAATCTTTTCTATAAAGATAATTCGTCCCGTCATTGAGATTACACTCCACAAAAACAAACATGCTGTCTTTACCCGGCAAGATCATATTGCTTACTGCATTTTTTTGACCATTGATATTTACCCTGAATTCACTTTGATCTCCACCACCAAGAAAAATCCGGTCAATCTCAACAGGCTGATCAGCTTTATTATAAACCATGAAATGCCTGGTTACTGAGCCAACAGTGGATAATACAGTATCAAAAGTAAGAGAATCAGTAGAAAAATGAAGTTTAAACGAAGCATCATCAATAAAATCGTCTTTCCGGCACTGGGAAAAGATGATAAAAACCAGCAAAAAGACAAAAGAAATAAATCCGTATCTCACAAAAATAACTGTTTTATATGCCGTTTTGACAAAGAGCATAACTAATAATTGATATATCTCTCCTGCTCCTGCACGGCTATGAAAAAAAAAACCACATTTTTCTTACAAAATAACGAAAAATGTGGAAATTGATTTTATTCTTCCTCAGATAATAATTAAAAATGTTTAAAAGCATTTTGGAAAGCACCTCGAATTGAGCGTCCTGCTTCCATAAATCCATTTTTGAGTTCATTCCATGCTTCACCGCTAGATTGACTCATTTGATTTAACTGCTGATTCAATTCATCCCGTTTTTCTTTAAGAAACTGTATTTCTTTTTGTATCTCTTCCTGTGACCGGCCTCTATTCTTTTTTTCCAGCTCTCTTATTCGTTCTGTCCATTCCTGCACCCGCATTTTAGCTTGACGATAAAAACTATCAAAACTCTGATCGGCCCGTTGGGACACTTCATTCATGCGATCACCCAAGTCAGCCATCATAAATTTAAACCGATCAAAAAAGTTATCTGAAATATTGGCTTCGAATTCATTTTTTTTCTCATCCCATGTATCTTCTGTTGATTTCTTCAATTCTTCCAGACTCTCACGAATCACTTTTTTCCTTTCTTCAAGCTTCTTGATTTGCTCATCAATTTCATTATTAGTTTCTTCTTTTGCCTTTTGAGCCCTTGTCTGCAAATCTTCTACTTGATCTAGTACCTTTTTAACACGGTCATTCGCAACTTCCATGTATTGTTCTTTCTTTTCCATAATTATTTATATTTTTTTGAATAAACACAATTAACATGCCAAAAGCCCTTACTATATATTTCCAAATCAAATAGCGCTTCCTTATAAAAAAACAAAAAGAATACCTTATATTCGTAATTAAAATTCAATATATGCAGACTTGTTTAATCAGATAAATGGCACCTCTAAAAACCCCAATTTCGGCGTTGTTGCTCTAATTTCAAATTCTCACATACCTCATGTATACTGTGGTTTAAGATTTTCACACGCATTGAACTTAAAGTTTTTAGAGATGCTGTAAAATAAAAGAACAAAGAATGAGACAAAATTTATATTTAAATATAACCATCGTCCTCATTATATACACCTTCTTCCCCTCTAAAGTCATTGCTAATGAAAAGGATGTTGCCTTTTATTATTTAAAAGATAAAAAAGGAGATATTTCTATTGATGACTTGATTGAAAATGAAAACACTCATGCATTTGCATTAAAAGAAATAAAAGGCGATCAATTAAATGCCGGTTTTACAGACTCCAGATTCTGGATTCATTTTAAACTCCATAACCCTTCAACCCAGATCGAATCCTACATTTTAGGAATCAATTACCCTTTACTTAATGAGATCCGGTTTTATGAGACAACCCCCCAGGGTATCAATAAAAAAATCATTACAGGTGAGACTCGTCGTTTTCATTCCCGGCCCATTGACAACCGGAATTTCATTTTTGATATTACCCTGGATCCAAACGAAAGTAAATCTTTTTACATAAACATATATAATCATGGAGAAACAACCCGACTGCCACTAAAACTAGAAAAAAAAGATATCTTTTTTCAACAAGACCAGCTTGATTTGGCAAACAAAACGCTCTATTACGGATTCCTGGTATTTGCATTTATTTTCAATCTATTTTTATTTCTTAGTATCAAAGACCGGATGTATCTATTCTTCTCCATCTATATCGCATTTCTTTCCCTCTTCCTTGCCAATATCGATGGTATTTCATACCAGTTTTTCTGGCCAGAAAACCCAATATGGGCCAATAAAAGTACGATACTCTTTGTCAGTATTGCCAATTTTTTCCTGATTCTTTTTTCAAGTCATTACCTCAGAATTTCAGCTCTTCTGCCAAAAATGAAATATGTAATCAACGGCATACTAATTTTGGCAGCCATAACCATCCCCGGCTTATTTACGCCCTATCCTTTCTATCGATATTTTGTTATACATATTAATGTCCTCTCCCTTCTTAATACATTTATTATTCTTTTTATCGCCAGTCTTGCCTTAAGAAAAAACTATCAGCCTGCAAAACTATTTATCATTTCCTTTTTATTATTACTCATTGGGGTATCTTTTTACATCTTCAGAAACACAGGCATTTTGCCGAGTAACAATCTAACCAGACACGGGGTTAAATTAGGCTTTGCCATCCAGGTACTATTTCTTTCCTTTGCTGTTACAGAAAGATTCCGTCAGATCCTGAAGAATGCAAACGAACGGCTCGAAAGTATGGTGAGGGAGCGAACCAGAGAAATCGAAGATCAAAAGAATGAGATTGAAGCGCAACGAGATGAATTAGAAGAACAAAAAAATTTCGTAGCCAGGCAACGGGATCAAATTGCCAGGCAAAATGATGAGATCACGGACAGTATTGTTTATGCTAAACGGATACAGACTGCCGTCTTACCGCAGGAAAAAACTTTACGAGATATTTTCAATGACCACTTTATTTTATTCCAACCACGAAATATTGTAAGTGGCGATTTTTATTGGGTCAACCCAAGCGGAAGAGAAATCGTCATTGCTGCCGCTGACTGCACAGGGCATGGTGTTCCCGGAGCCTTTATGAGCATGCTCGGAGTAGCGTTTCTCAATGAAATCGTAAACAGCTTTTCCAAAACGGAATTAACCAAAGGCATTGATCCAGGAAACATATTAAACCGGCTAACCAGTTATGTCAAAGAAACACTCTCGAAAAACAATCCCCGGGAAGAAATCAAAGATGGATTAGATATTGCATTGGTTGTATATAATCCACACACCAAAACATTGAAATACGCAGGCGCCCACAACCCTCTTTACTTATTTAAAAACAATGAATTAATCATTACAAAAGGAGATAATCTAACCGTAGGGGCTAATCCACACAAAAAAACCGTTAAGTTTAGAACATCTGAATTCAAGAGTAACATCGGGGATTCATTTTATATTTTTTCAGACGGTTATATCGATCAAATCGGCGGGCCCGAACAAAAAACATTTCGATCAAAGCAATTCAAAGAACTGCTTCAATCAATCCAACACCAGAATATGACAGAACAAAAAAAGACTTTATCAGCACGTTTTAAAGCGTGGAAAGGAAAAACAGAACAAATTGATGATATTTTGGTGATGGGAATTAAAATATAACACCATGTACATCAATCAACATTATCCAGAAATAAAAAATTAAAATGTTTCCCTATTATTCCAGCAAATAAAACAACAATAGCAAAAAGCTCCAATGCAAAAGGAAGATATCCCAGAAATCCTGCAAGCGGCATTTCAAAAACAGAACAACAATCCAGGTAAGGAAGTGTATAAATCCATTTGGGATAAGCATGCCAATTCCATAATTCCCAAAAGAAGCCACACATCAAAGCTCCGGCAAAAAGAAACACCACAGGCCTCCACTCCTTGTTATTTGTAAACATTAATATATTGGTATACCCAAACCAACCATTGAGGGGTTCCAGAATAAAAAATAAGGACAACCAGACAAAAGGAAAGAATATCTCAGGCCAGATAATCCATGCAAGCAACATCGCCCATCCCATCAAAAAGAGAATGATGCGCGAATGGTTGTTGTTCGAAATCCTCAGTGGAATATTTATTTTTCGAAACAAAGGAATCGTCGAAATCAATTCGGACGAAACAAAGACTGCAGGAATAACGGTAGAGAAATTAATAGAGGAATAAACCGCGAACTCGAAGTCTGAAAAATAATCACGCCCAAGATACTGCCAATTATCAACCCTAAGATTAATCAATTCAAAAAGCCACCAAACAGGGATTGACAGCACAAACAAAAATAAGAAAAACTTAAAGTCTCTTGTGATCAGGGAATTTCCCTGTCGATAATACACCAGACCATCAACAGTTAAAATATACCCAAGCCATAACGGGAAAAAAAGCATATGCGTCCTTAACCCTGATTCTGTCCAATTAAAGAACCAGAAAACAATAACCAAAACAATGCCCAGCCAAGCATAAGCAGGAAATTTTTTCATAAAGCAAAAGATTTATAATGTTTTTTTTTAATTCCAATCATGATCGGGACTTCATCTATAAATTCCAAAAATTCGCTATGCTCGTTGGAAAATAATCCTCCCGATTAATCATTCGAACTTCCTGATTTATTGATAACCCCCATAAATATCCACATCATTTGCGGAGGCTTTTAATGTACTCTTTGGTATATTGTTTCACTTCACCTGATAGCAATAAGATTGCAATAAGGTTTGGAATACTCATAAAAATAAGAGCCATATCTACAAAATTCCACACTAATTTTGTCTCAAAAACTGCACCAAGAAAAACAAAAATTCCATAAATAATCAAATATACCCTGACAGATTTTTTTCCCCATAAATATTCTGAAGCTTTTACACCATAATAAGACCAGGCTAATAGTGTTGAAAAAGCAAAAAGAGTCAGGGTAAAAGCAATAATATGCTCCCCTGCATAAAACAAGCCAATTTCACCAAAACCTGTATTAAAACCATCAATCGTCATTCCCACTCCCTCTATTCCGGATTTCCACACACCAGTAACGATAATAACCAGCGCTGTTAAAGAACAAACAATAAGGGTATCAATAAAGGGACCAATAGCAGACACCAACCCTGTGCGTGCAGGTGAATTATTTTTTGATGCAGCAAGCGCAATTGCTGCCGAACCCTGCCCGGCCTCATTAGAGAAAATCCCTCTTGCAACGCCAAAGCGCAAGGCAAAAAGAAAAGATGAGCCAGCAAAACCCCCAACAGCAGCAGTACCAGTAAAGGCATCAGTCACAATTAAATACAGAGCAGCAGGAAGCTCTTTAATAAATACTGCAAGAATAAAAAACGAAGCGAAAAAATAAAAAACAGCCATAAAAGGTACCAGGCGAGAAGTTACCACAGCAATTCTTTTAATCCCACCAATAGTGACCAACATGACCAATATTGCAATAACAATACCCGTTGCCCAATCAGGAATCTGGTAATTATCATATAAAGCATCGGCAATTGAATTAGCCTGAGCCAGATTGCCTGTACCAAAAGTACTTATAATGGTAGCAAAAGCAAAAATCAGGGCCAGTACTTTTGCCATTCGGCCTAATTTAGACTTCAAGCCATCTTCCATATAATACATCGGACCCCCGGATATTGAACCATCTTGGTTAACCCTCCGGTAACGAAGCGAAAGAGAGCATTCCACATACTTAACCATCATCCCAAGCAACCCTGTCACCCACATCCAAAAAACAGCTCCCGGTCCGCCATAGTATATAGCTAAAGACACACCAACAATATTTCCTGTCCCTACAGTACCTGAAAGCGCTGTGGCAAGCGCTTTAAAATGGTTTACTTCCCCTTTATCCCCTTTTTTGTCATACTTCCCCCGGATAATATTAATAGCATGCCAAAACTTGGTAATATTCAGGAATTTCAAACTAAAAATATAATAAAGTCCGGTAGGAATCAAAATAAATAACAATAAAAATTGTCCAATATTCTGATTGAACCAACCTAAAGAATAATCTATAATATCCAGCATGATTTTTTTTGCTGCAATATAAGAAAATATTCAAATTCTCCACAATCGCCATATAAGGTATAACACCAGCAACTTGCTGATAAAAGGAAAACGCTCCAAAAATGAAGCATAAACGGGAATGAAATCGGAGAGATCGCCTCCAAATGAGTCTTTATAATATTATCAATCTCATTTTCAGTCGTCACCACGGAACTCCAAAAAACTGCAGGACAAAATGATGTTTGTAGATAGGGTTCGTCCATAATGTCCACTAACTTCCCAAAATGCCTTATTTACACCAGTAAGCTCCGCATTTTGATGATTATTTTGGAGTGATGATATGTCGTGAAACCTGGCTTTGAAGACCATGAAGAGCTCCATCCCGCCTCTGGCGGGACGGATTATATCCATTGAAAATTAAGGTTCTACCACTAATTTAATGAAAGCTTGCAATTTGTTTATATGTAGATAAAATA
>CAZSGN010000033.1:0-15766 GCA_964606415.1 uncultured Bacteroidales bacterium | reverse complement strand
AATCACCCTGGCAACAGCAGGCAACGGCTACCTGAATTTTATGGGCAATGAATTTGGCCACCCGGAATGGATTGATTTTCCAAGGGAAGGAAATAACTGGTCGTTTCATTATGCAAGACGCCAGTGGTCTCTTGTTGATAATAAAAAACTAAAATATCATTACCTCAGGGATTTTGATATAGATATGATCCACCGCATGCAAGAGGCTGAACTTTACCAGGATCCTTTGGCAAAACTTATTTATGAAAACACTTCGGATCAGGTACTTGCCTTTTCCAGACAAAATTTGCTTTTTATCTTTAACTTTCACCCTTCTACCTCCTATGAAGGATATGGTATTCCTGTAGAAGAAGGAAAATATCAGGTCATACTAGATTCAGATCTAAAAGAATATGGTGGACATAACCGTGTTGATAATAAATTAACTTACTACACACACCGAATATCTGAACACCGCAGAGACCTTAAGATATACCTGCCCAACCGCACCACTCTGGTATTGAGAAAATTAAAAATGAAAAAAGTGCATGATTAAGTCAGAACTAAGAACAAGGAACAAAGCAGAAATATAAAGAATTTAAGCAGCAAAGAGGGTTACCACCACATTTCGGGTGCTTCTGGGGCCATCAAATTCACAAACAAAAATATTTTGCCAGGTAGAAAGTGCCATTTGCCCGTTTGTTATCGGAATTGTTTCTGATGGCCCTACGATTCCAGCTTTTAAATGAGAATCGCCATTATTATCCTGAGCATCGTGTTCCCAGATACCGGATGGAATTAATTGATTCATCAGGGACACGACATCATTTTGAACAGACTGATCCCAATTTTCCTGGATCATAATACCCGCTGTTGCACCCTGAACATAAACCTGAACCATTCCGGTCTCAACGTTAAATTGACTCACAATTTGCTCTACCTGTGAAGTAATATCATAAAGACCGTCATGTTTATCTGTTTTTATTTGGATTATTTCTTGCATTTTCGCATTTTTACTAATGAATAAAAATTAGCTGTTTTTTTTATCATATATTAAAGTATATAACAAAATTAACAAAAGTTGAGATCAAAACAATGGAGCAGGAAATACTAAACTGGAAAAATCACAAGGGAGTTCAGCTACACGGAAAAATATGGAAACCACAGTCGCAACCAAAAGCCATCATTTATATCATTCATGATCTATTTGAATACAGTGATAACTATGATCATCTGGCCAACTTTTTCATTACCGAAAACTATCTCGTTGCCTCAATGGATCGGCGGGGATACGGAAGGTCTCAAATAAAAACATCAAAACCAAATCATTTCAGTGCTTTACATAACGATTTTGAAAGCTTTATGAAAAGAATAAGAAACGGTCACAAAACATTACCTGAAATAATCATTTCTCAAGGTTTTGGTTCTAATCAAGCGCTCGACTATCTTATCAGCAGAAAAAATCAAAACATTAAAGGCCTTGTTTGCCTTTCACCCTGTATAAACTGTCACCTGGCACCGCCAAAACATATACAAAACCTATCAATAATTTTTCCCGGCTTTATGAAAAAAAAATTAACCAAACTGAACATAGACCCGGAAAAAATATCTGATACACCCAGTTTGCTCTCAGGTTACACAAGAGGATCCTTGACAAGTTTCAAAATCCCCATATTACTTTGGCTGGAAATGAAAAAAAAATCAGATAAGATTCTCAGGAATAAACACAAAATCAACACCCCGTTACTATTGATACATGCTAAAAATAATCCCTTTGCATCCATTCATAACTCCCATAAACTGGTAAAAAATACCAGCGAAACAACAACATTATTAATCCTTGAAAAAGGAAAACATCAACTTACCGGGATCAATAATCCGCGGGAATTATTTGAACAAATTAACAAATGGTTTAACAAACTTAAATTATGAACAATACTTTCCGAACAGAAATAGAAGAATACACGACAGGCAATAAAATAGACTATACAGACCCAATTATGATGATAGGTTCCTGTTTTACTAATCATATTGGCAATAAGTTAAAAAAATATCTGTTCCCGGTAAGGGTGAACCCTTTTGGTGTTTTGTATAACCCCGTATCAATATGCAACAATCTCAAAAACATGCTTGAAAAAAAAGTTTACACGAGCAAAGATCTTATTTATTCAGGGGGATATTACCACAGTTTAGATCATTATTCTGGTTTCTCAGATAAAGAAGCAAACACCACATTAAAACAAATAAACGAAACCATTCAAACAGCCAGGCAACATCTTCTTAAAAGCCGCTACCTTTTTCTAAGCCTGGGCACATCATAGGTATATGAATATATTCCTTCGGGAAAGATAGTTGCAAACTGCCATAAAATTCCGGCGCAACAGTTTAAAAGATCCAGGTTAACGCCAAATTCAATTACAACAACTTTTAGTAAAACCCTCGAACAACTAAGAAAAACAATACCTCAAATTGAAGTCATTTTCACTGTAAGCCCGATCAGGCACTTGAAAGACGGGCTGATCGAGAATAATATCAGCAAAAGTACCTTAAGGGTAGCCATTGAACAACTACAATCGCAATATTCCTATGTTCACTATTTTCCTTCATTTGAAATCATGATTGATGATCTGCGTGATTACCGTTTTTATGAACGGGACATGATCCATGTTAATGACTTAGCCATTGATTATATCTGGAACTATTTCAAAAAAACATACATGAAACAAGAGAACCTTTTTATCATAAAAGAATTAGACAAGATTATTAAAGCACAAGAACATAAAATACAAGACCTTTCATCTCAAAATACAAAAATTTTCCTTCAAAAACAGATAGAAAACATCAATAACCTGGGCAAACAATATCCTTTTCTTCAGTTAGAAAATCATAAAAATTACTTCCTTTCATTACTAAACCCTCTGAAGTAAATTATTTATGGCTTGCATAAATACCACATCAGCTAAAAATTATTGTTTCCTGATGTATAATTTTTCAAATCAAAAGATATGAAAAATAAAAAAATACACTAATTTAGAGGTATTCTAAATTGCCAACCGTTAACAATAAGTAAATATGAAGAAGGTCTCAACAGGGCTGCTGCTGCTGATATTAGCAATTAATGCATTAGCGCAAACAGGGAAAATAAGAGGACGGATTTACAACGAACAAAACAATGAACCCATTCCTTTTGCGAATATACTTATTTTTCAAACTGACATTGGCACCGTCAGTGACCTTGAAGGCAATTTTTCCTTTACAGGGCTTGATCCTGGTTTTGTTAAACTGCGAATTTCAGCTGTTGGTTATGAAACCTTCATATCCGATGACATAATGGTTACCAATGCCCAGAAAAAATTTATAGATGTGGCATTAGAAGAAAAAAGTGTCCAGCTTGATGAAGTTGAAGTTGTCGCCTCTCTTTTCAAGCGCGACGCGAAAAGCCCGGTATCACTGCGCAGAATAGGCGTAGCCGAAATTGAAAAAAATCCGGGAGGCAACCGGGATATCTCCAAAGTCATTCAATCGTTTCCTGGTGTCGCCTCAACCGTTTCTTTTCGAAATGACCTTATTGTCAGAGGAGGAGGCCCCGGTGAAAACGCATTTTACCTGGATGGCATCGAAATACCTAATCTCAACCATTTTTCGACACAAGGAGCATCCGGCGGGCCGGTAGGCATCATTAATGTAGACTTTATCAGCTCTGTAGACTATTATTCAGGCGCCTTCCCGGCAAACCGGTCAGGTGCCTTAAGTTCCGTCTTCGAATTTAAGCAAAAAAACGGAAGTCAGGAAAAAACCAATTTCCGGGGCGCTGTTGGAGCCACCGATTTAGGAATCACACTTGACGGCCCTCTTGGAGATAATACAACTTATATTTTCTCGCTCCGCAGATCGTACCTCCAGTTTTTATTCAGTGTCATTGGGCTTCCATTTCTGCCCACTTACAACGACGTACAATTTAAAACGCGTACCCGCTTTGATGAAAAAAATGAACTAACGATATTAGGTATTGGGGCACTCGACCAATTCGAATTAAACACAGCAGCTAATGAAACGGAGGACCAACGCTATATTCTCAGATACCTTCCCGTCAACGAACAATGGAATTACGCTATAGGAGCCAATTACAAACATTATCGCGACAATGGGACTGATACCTGGATTGTCAGCCGGAACCATCTGAACAATATTCAATACAAATACAAGGATAACAACGAAGACTCTGCCAAAACACTGGATTATTCGTCTCAGGAGATTGAAAACAAAATAAGGTATGAACGTGGCATTAATATGAATAACGGGTTAAAATTAAATTTCGGTGCTGATCTTGAACACGCCAGATATACAAATTCTACATTCAGAAAAGATTTTATTGTGGACACACTTATTTCAATTAATTATAATAGCGAACTGGATTTGTTAAAATACGGATTATTTGGACAAGTCAGCAAGTCATATTTTTCAGACAGACTCAGTCTATCCTTAGGAGTGCGTCTGGATGCCAATACTTTTTCAGATGATATGCGTCAGCCCTTAGAACAATTATCTCCGCGATTCTCAGCCTCTTATCAATTAACTCCTAAATGGTTTATTAACAGCAATTTGGGACGATATTACCAATTGCCTCCCTACACATCTTTAGGCTACCGGGATCAATCAGCCAAGCTCATCAACAAACAAAATGATATTGGCTACATCAAAGCAGACCACCTGGTGGCTGGTTTTGAATACTTACCCAATGAGCGTTCAAAATTAAGCCTTGAAGGCTTTTACAAATGGTACAATGACTACCCCTTCTCCCTGAAAGATTCTGTTTCCATCGCCAGCAAAGGAGGTGATTTCGGCACCTTTGGAGACGAACCCCTCATATCTGCGGCACAAGGCCGCGCATACGGCATAGAGCTGCTTTACAGAAACAGGATCTACAAAAAGCTCACCATCGTACTCTCCTATACTTATGTCAGAAGCGAAGCCAAAGATATGGATGAAAATCTAAATCAACTAAACAGCTATACACCAACAGCCTGGGATAATAAGCACCTGCTTAATTTAACAGCAACCAGAAATTTCAAAAATAACTGGGACGTGGGCCTCAAGTGGCGCTTTGTAGGAGGATCGCCATACACACCCATTGATGAATACCGGTCAAGCTTTGTTACTGCATGGAATGCTAAAGGCAGGCCTTATCTTGATTACAGCAGGTTTAATGAAAAAAGACTTAGCCCTTTTCATCAACTTGACATAAGGATAGATAAACAGTATTTCTTTGATAAATGGTCATTAATGTTTTACCTGGATATCCAGAATTTTTATAATTTTAAAAGTGAAGAACCCGACCGCCTTACCGTTGAAAAAGAAGACGGATCAATTGTTGATAAGATTAATCCGGGAGCTCCATTACCCCAGCAAAGATATGATCTTCGGAGGATTGAGTCAGACGGACAGGGAACAGTGCTGCCATCCATTGGTGTTATTGTCGAATTTTAAAATAAGATCTTTCAGCAAAATATCCCTCTGAAAAGTTAAAGAAACCCACATAACAAAACGCCTGACAAACAAACATATAATTAAATTAAGAGCTATCAGCCAATGTCAAACAATAAATCCGTTAGTGAACGGAGAGGTATAATAAAAAATAGATAAAAACATGAAAAAAACCATTCTCCTCCTGCCTATAGTGTCTTTAATGATTATATATTTCATGACAAAATGTGGTTCAACCCAAAGATCAACCGCGAACAAACAATTATTACCTGATACCATTATAACTAACCTGGGATCTAACGGAAATCACTTAATCATTACCTTCAAAAAAGGAAAAGCGCACAACCATCCCCTAATGGCAATTTGGATAGAAGACACCACGGGACAATTTATTCAAACTCTTTATGTCGCTGAATCCATTGGTAAAGGAACTTTTAATCATGGTAAAGTGCAATCCGGCAGATGGGAACCCGGCCCCGTCAGAAGACCAGCAGCCCTGCCCTACTGGTCTCATCAACGCGGCATCCAGGCACAGGATGGGCTTTATACACCAGCCCCGGAAAATCCGGTTATTGATGCTTATACCGGCCCCACCCCTCAAGGAAATTTTCTATTAAAAACAAAAACAAACAAGGATATGGATCAACCTTTCAAGCTTCTTTTTGAGATCAACCAGGCGTGGGATTGGAATGACTACTGGACCACCAATAAACATCCCAATGATAAAGATTACAAAACATCAGGACAACCCTCAATCATTTACTCGGTAGTTATTAATCCGAATCAACCAAAGAATAACTATAATTTAAAAGCCATTGGGCACAGCCATTACGCTGGAAGAACAGGTAAACTTTACAAAGATTTATCAAACATATCAAGCGCACTTAATATTACAGAACGAATCACAGTAGAGATCAAACAATAATATTCAACTTTTCCAATATTGAAAAAGTTGTTAATACCCAAATCGAGCGATTCCGTTCAATTTGGGTTTTATCTACATATAAACAAATTGCAAGCTTTCATTAAATTAGTGGCAGAACCATCTAATTAAAATATACCAGAACAAATCTCGTTCTTATAATAAAAAATTATGCTAAAGAAAATTATAACACTTATTCTTATAATCAATGGGATCATCATTTACGCCCAGGAGCACTCATCTGATGATTCTACACGAATTTCTGAAAAAGAAACACAACTAATCAGCAGCAAAAAAACGGCAGTAAATGTCACGTACGGGCAAAAAAGCACCAAAGAAAACATCAATACCATAGCGAACATTGAAGTAAAAAAACTTCAAACCCCGTCGACTAACAATCTAACAGAAAGTCTTCAGGGTCAATTAAGCGGTTTAAATATCAGCACAGGCTCAGGAATGCCAAATCCTGATGTTCAACACCAAATAAGAGGGTTAAGGTCTTTTCATGCTGATGAAGCCCCTTTATGGATTATTGATGGAATAAATATGAGACATATCAAAACTGTTAGTGATCTTGAACTTGTCGTGAGTATTCATGACATCAGCTCCATCAAAGTCCTGAAAGATGCAGGATCAACAGCCATGTACGGATCCCGGGGAGCCAACGGGGTTATTCTGATAACAACAAAATAATAAACAATATGTATTCATAAAATCCCATATTGTATATTCATTTTGCATCATGAGGTGTTTCTACAAAACATAAAAAAAAACCAGGGCTAAAAAAAAACAGGTATGTTACCAAAAAACTTATATCAAAAAATTTTGGCATCATATTTTCAGTAATTTTATTAAAAAACAAACACGATGGAAAATTTAAAATCAAACTGGTGGTTGATGGCCTTAAAAGGTTCTCTTTTATTGATTGTTGGTTTAATCATATTATTTAACCCTGATGTGGCCTTATTGACCATTATCACTTATTTGGGTATACTGGCTCTTATTATTGGAGCAACAATTTCACTAGTTGCTTATGTACGAAGGAAACAAAGCACAAACTGGTGGTTTTGGTTTTGGGAAGGAATTATTAATATAGTTTTAGGCATTCTATTGGTAGCATTTCCCCGTCAATCTGTCAGCATTGTACTTGCCATTATTGGAATCTGGGCATTAATTGCTGGATTGCTCCGGTTATTTACACTGGGGAAGATGAGTATTATTTTCAATTCCAGAAAAATGGTCATTTCAAGCAGTATATTAATGATCATCTTTGGAATTTTAATCCTGATCAATCCATTTAAAAGCGCCCTGGCCATATCAATCGTTGTCGGTATTTTTGCAACTATTTATGGAATTATCTCATTAATTACTTCGTACAAGATGACCATTAAATATGACTAACTGAATTTTCATATTATGCCATCTTTAGCCTCGGCATCCTGTGATGGCATGACCTTTAAAAGAAACAAGTATCGGAATATTTGGAAAAAACACCTTCCTGATAGAAACGGTATGCTTTTATAACCCAAATACTTAATAAAATGCTACTTTCGTTTTATTCATATCACTCAACTTAGTATAAGTTATATTTTTTTATGCCTTCAAACAGATATTAACTTTTTCAATTATTTTTACCCCGCATCATAATAATACAGGAGAATAACTACAAAAAAAAGCAGGAATGATTAAAGCAAGTAAAGAAGACAAATCTAATGTTCTCAGAATCATTGAAGAATCGTTCGAAAACAACAATAGTGTCAACTGGGTTGTCAAAGATGATAACAGAAAAAAAGAACGCCTGAGAGCCCTTGCAGAATACGCTTTTGACATGGGCTATGCCAAAAAAGGTGTTTATCTCTCGGAGGATGGAGAAGCAGTAGCTATTTGCTTTCAGGAAAGCATAAAAGTCAATCTTCTAAAACAAATGTACCTGCAAACAAGACTATTTCTCCAGGCCATTTCTATTAAAAATATTGGCGAAGTACTCAAAAGACAAAAATACCTGAAATCAGTTAAACCCACAAATGACTATATGTACTTTTGGTTTTTTGCAGCATCTGACAAAGGGAAAGGACAAGGTGGAGCCTTTTCTCTTCAAAAAGGCATCTACGAATTATCTGAGAAAAAACAACTTCCTATATATTTAGAAACCACTATCAGGAAAAATAAAATTGTATATGAGCGATTTGGCTTTGAAAATTATCATACCTGGCACCTGCCCAAGCAAGACTTTGACATGTGGTTTTTAAGGCGATTTCCGGAACAAGCAAGCAACTCAAAGACATAATTGCAATATAGAACTTCTATAAAACGCTTCTTTACAGAAGATCTCATAATGTTTTCCTGTTTGATATTTTTTATCATTCCATTTTTTATATTTTTACACTTCAATAAAAACACAAGCTTATGTCTGGAAAAATTGTAACCTTTGGAGAAATTATGTTACGGCTGGCACCGCCCAATTTAAAACGATTTAATCAAACAGATCAATTCGACGCAACTTATGGCGGAGGGGAAGCTAACGTAGCCGTGTCACTGGCCAATTACGGACTCAATACCGATTTTATCAGCCGTATTCCCAAAAATGATATTGGAGAAGCCTGTATTATGAATTTAAAAAAATATGGCGTTGGCACTGATCATATTGTTCGTGGAGGTAACAGGCTGGGAATTTATTTCCTGGAATATGGCGCTGTTAACCGTGCAAGCAAAGTGATATACGATCGTGCCTATTCTGCCCTTTCAGAAATACAACCCGGAATGATTGATTGGGACAAGGTTTTTGAAGGCGCTGACTGGTTTCACTGGACAGGCATTACACCAGCCATCTCTCAAGGCGCAGCGGATGTTTGCCTTGAGGCTATAAAAGCAGCTAATAAAAATAGATTAACCGTTTCCTGCGATCTTAACTACCGTAAAAAATTATGGAATTATGGCAAAACACCTTCAGATATTATGCCGGCATTGACAGAAGGATGCGATGTGATCCTTGGTAATGAAGAGGATGCGGAAAAAGTTTTTGGGATCAAACCAGAAACAGGTAATGTCGAACAGGGCGAGGTAGAAGCAAAAGCATACGAATCAGTTTGTCAACAATTAATGAGCCGCTTTTCTAAAGCTAAAAAAGTAATTATTACCCTTAGAGGATCTGTCAGCGCTAGTCACAACACCTGGTCAGGCGTTCTTTATGATGGAAAAACCCTGTACCAGGCACCGCGATATGACATTACCCATATCGTTGACCGTGTGGGAGGAGGAGATTCTTTTATGGGAGGCCTCATCTACGGACTCAAAACTTACCCTGATGATAATCAGCATGCATTAAACTTTGCCGTTGCGGCATCCTGCCTAAAGCACACTATTCACGGAGACTTTAACCTTGTGTCTAAAGAAGAAGTAGAGGCATTGGCTGCAGGAAACAAATCAGGAAGAGTAAACAGATAATTATTAACATCATAAACTTAGATCATCATGGCTAAATTTTCAAGAATAGAAGTCGCATTAAAAATGAAAGAATCAGGAATTATTCCTGTTTTCTATAACCGGGACATTGAAGTATGCAAAAACGTGGTTAAAGCTTGCTATGATGGTGGACTCCGGGTATTAGAATTCACTAACCGGGGAGATTTCGCCCATGAAATATTTAGCGAACTAAACAAATATGTTCAACAACATTTCCCGGATATGATCCTTGGCGCAGGTACTGTCGTAGACCCAGGGACTGCAGCTCTTTACATCCAGCTTGGAGCCAACTTCATTGTTTCACCTTATCTGAAAGAAGATATGGCTAAAATATGTAACCGCCGC
This sequence comes from uncultured Bacteroidales bacterium, assembly GCA_964606415.1. Taxonomy (GTDB): domain Bacteria; phylum Bacteroidota; class Bacteroidia; order Bacteroidales; family JBBRXJ01; genus CAZSGN01. Next base: position 5,574 of record CAZSGN010000033.1, on the reverse strand, counting down.
AAGATATTATGGTCTCCAGGATGCGGTTCTTTAAACGACATTAACCAGGCAGAAGAATTAGGGGCTGAAATTGTCAAGATTTTCCCCGGCGAACAAGTTGGCGGCCCAAAATTTGTTTCAGCTATTAAGGGTCCCTGTCCCTGGTCAAGTATTATGCCCACAGGTGGCGTGCAATTAACGGAGGCTAATCTCAAAGAATGGTTTGATGCTGGTGTTTGGTGCGTTGGTATGGGATCAAAACTTATTACCAAAGATCTTCTGGCCACTAAAGACTACGAAGGAATTACCAAAAATATTAAAATGGCCAAAGAGATTTTAGACAAAGTTCGAAAATAATGGCCTTTCCCGAACAAAAAGCAGCTACATATTAGCTGCTTTTTGTTTGTTATTGGCCAATCAAAAACAGAACCTAATAAGCATGCTTTTGTCTCAACTTAGGTTGTCATTTATCAAAGTCCGCTCCAATAATTCCCTTGCTCATCAAATAACTGGAAAGGGCCTCCAAGAAGTTCGAAACCATCAGATGGCAGCTGATCAAGAACAGTACTGCTGACCATAATCTCGTTCAGTTGTAGCGTATTTGTTATTCTTATAATCGTTTGTTTGTCAATACTCTGATTGTTAAATCGTTCGGCATACTTAACAAGCTCCTGGGGATTATTTAATATAAGCGGTATTTTGACCCGTTCAAGGAACGTACTGGTATAAGCATTTTCATATAAAGCCTGGAAATTAATCTTTGAATAAAGCTCCTGACTAATCATATCAGCAAGGCCAATTCCCATCGCATTCCCCCCCGACTTCTCTGCTAACCCATTTAGATAAATCAACGAAATATCTGGATTACCTGGCTCATCCTGTCCCCGTATTTTAATGCGACCAATAATATTCGTATCCATCCCGGTTCCACTGATATTTTTTCCTATTTCATCAACCAACAAAAGATCGAGTTTGGAAACCGGAAGCGAAGGCATATTCTCGTAGGCAATTTTCAACAAAGATGGCTCTTCATCCAATATCCGTCCTACAGGAATGATTTTCATCTCCATTATCTGATCAAACGCATCTTCAACAACCGCTAAACCGCCAATAAAATGACCTGTTTGAAATAATAATCCGGCAGCCTGGCTCATTTCAAATTTCAAAGCTTCAACACCTCTTTTATGAATTTCCAGAGCTTGTTGCTGTTTACCTACACAAATAACTGCCATCTTCACTAACCCACTCCCGTACTTACCATGGAAACTGGTAGGTGGCTTAATCCTGCTAATCATAAATATCCCGTCGGCTTCAGCAGCATATCGATCCATCCATAAATTAAAAGGCAATTCTTTTTGTTTAACAGGAATTACTTCCATAGAGGATTTTACAGGACATTTAATTTTCTTTTCTGTAATTCCATAATGAGCCAATATTCTTTTCTGCCCTTCTGCCGTTGCTCCCCCATGGCTACCCATTGCAGGAAAAACAAAGGGTAAAGCACCCTTTTCTTTAAGGTAATGAACCGTTCCGGCCACCAATAAAAATAAATGATGAATACCCCTGCTACCAACAGCAATAGCTATTTTTTTTCCCTGAAGAGATTGAGAGTGAAAAAAAACATCCAGTTTATTTCTCAAGTGTTCTTCAAGAGCAGGAATATGCTTGTCTTTAAAGCATTGCCGGATTTTATAAAGCTGAATCATTTATTTTTATTTATCCGGGAAATATATAGGCTTGTTTTTTATTGATGTAGTATCAGCAGGAGCTTGTTTTGCTTTTGGAAAATCAGTTTCTTCCTTTATGAAAAAAGGATTTTCCAGTTTAATCATTTTCATGTCCGGACTATACTGGTAGAAATGAAGACGGGTGTTTTCATACCCCCTGATTGAATCCTTTCTAACGAAATGATAATTGGACTGTATAACTGGTTCGCTGATTTGATCTGCACAAAGATCAAAATTTCTCCCGTACTCTTTAAAAGCATTTAAAAACCAGTTAACAATATCATATCCCAACAAAGTAAAGTTATACCCATCATAAGTTATTTTGTATAGATCATTATAAAAATGTTTTCTATACTTTCTGGTTATATCAACCACAGCAGGATCATTAAAATCAAAAAAGAAAGCAGTTGCAAAAGTCATTTTTAAATCATAATAATCCTGGAGATCAATATTTCTAAATTGGTTCCAGGCAGGCAACCCAATAATACGGATCTTATAACCAAGATTTCTCAAAGTACGCAAACGACTAACAATACTACCAACAAGAGTTTCCCGTTCAGAAGGAATAAAAATCAAATTCTCATGGTATTTAGAGAGCGCTGATCGAAACTCCCAATCCAAGGTATTATAATAACTGATCATGGTAACAAGGGAATCCAGAAAAAGTGAATCAATATTCTGTGAAACCCTTTTAGAAGAATAATCTAATGATTCCCTTATTTCATGCAATGAATCCGGTAATATTAATTCATTCTCGATCAAACAACTTTTAAATTCTCTGACCAGGTCATAATCAGCAATATGGGCACTATATACCATGACCATATTCAGGCTATCCTGAAACTGACTAATATACCTGCAAGTGGAATCAACCTTTGTTTTAAGGCTGGGATTAACTTGAAAAGCCATAGCATGTTTCTTAACTAGGTCATTGTTATCTGAAAAAGGCGATACAACAGGTATCTCATATTCTTCAACCTCCCGGGCTAAGATGTCAAAACAAGAAGAAAAAGCCGGACCAATAATCAAATCCGCATTTGAAAAATCAATATCACGAATCAATTGTTTAAGCACAATCGTATCCTTCCTGGTATCAAAAAATCTTACATTTACATCAATTCCCTTTTCCCGCCATTCATCAAGAGCTAATAAAGCCCCCTGGTAAAACTCAACGGCATTTACTGCACCCGGATAAATATATTGATCAGTTTCCTCCTGAAGATCAATAGAATCTTCACCCTTCAGATCCTTCATTCCAACACTTTCCTCCGCATAAAAAGGAAGGAAAAAAACTACTTCAAGTGAACGATCTTTTTTTAGCCGAAAGGTATCGCAATCATACAAAACTTTATCAGGCAACAACGAATCACTTTTTATAGAATCAACTTCTGCCGAATCAACATCCTGTTTCCGGGGCACTTTCACCACCTGTCTGACGTTAAGTCCCTCTTTCCTGAGTTTTGGATTATACTTCAGGATACTATCAATACTCACACCATAAAATTTAGACACCGCATATAACGTTTCCTTTCTTTGAACTTCATGAAAATAAAAATTCGAGCTGCGGGAACGTTGTATTAATTCTTCGTCCTTGGCCTTTCTTTTAAGAATTTTAATCTCCTGACCAACCTGGAGATCATTTTCTTCAATATCAGGGTTATGCCTATACAGGTCCTCGGGTTTAACACCATATCTTCTGGCAAGCGAATACAAAGTTTCCCCGGGCTTAATGACATGATAAAAGAATCGCCGATCCTGTTCTATTTCCTTCGGTTCTCTTTTTATAACAGGAATTTTAACCTCCATTTCACTCTTTAAGCCTTCATTCTTCAACTTAGAATTAACAGCCTGGATTGTATCCTGACTGACATCGTAAGCCTTGCTCAAAGAATAAATAGTCTGTCCGGCTTTAGTCTTATGAAGCCAAAATTTCTGACCGTCAATAACCACCTTCTCCGTCGACTTTTCAACAGGCACAGGCTCTTTATTCTGGCCATCAATCGAAATCAGAAAACATATAAACCAAAAAAGACATATAAAAAGACGACTCATTATGATAAAAAATTAGAAAATGATAAAAACCCCAGACACGAGCTGATAAACATCAACTTTGATAATGACTTAAAAATAAATTAATATTTTCTTCGATTCTTTCATCAATTTTATCCGCATCCGGATCCTTCACAAACTTCTCTCCCGTAATCTTTTCATACAATTCAATATATCGTTCTGAAACCTGTTCAACAAAAGCATCATCCATTTCGGGAATCTGTTGTCCCTTTTGTCCCTGAAAACCATTTTCTATAAGCCATTCCCTGACAAATTCTTTAGACAACTGCTTTTGTTTATCTCCATTAGCCTGTCTTTCCTGGTAACCATCAGCATAAAAATACCTGGACGAATCAGGCGTATGAATTTCATCCAACAAACAAATATCACCATCAACCACACCAAATTCATACTTGGTATCTACCAAAAGCAAACCCTTATCTTTGGCCATCTCAGTTCCCCGCCGGAAAAGTTTCAAAGTATAATCCTCTAATTTTTCATATTCTTGTTCAGGCACAAGCCCCTGTTTAATAATTTCATCACGAGAAATATCTTCATCATGCCCCACTTGCGCCTTAGTTGTTGGAGTAATTATTGGTTCAGAAAAACGGTCATGTTCTTTCAAACCATCAGGCAAAGACACTCCACATAAAGAACGCTTTCCTGCCTGATATTCACGCCATGCATGTCCGGTAAGATACCCTCTTACGACCATCTCAACCGGATAAGGATCCGCAAGCTTACCGATAGTAACATTTGGATCAGGCATATCCATTTTCCAGTTAGGTACAATATCTTTGGTTGCATCTAAAAATTTAGTAGCTATTTGATTAAGCACCTGCCCTTTATAAGGTATACCTTTAGGAAGGACTACATCAAAAGCAGATATTCTGTCGGTAACAACCATTACCATTAGATGATTATCAATAGTATAAACATCCCGGACTTTTCCATGATATACATCAGTCTGGCCAGGTAATTTAAAATCTGTTTTACGAATTGCTTTTACCATTTTTTCTTATGTTTAATGTTCATGTTTACTAAATTGATCAACAATTTTTTTCACCAAATCATGCCTGACAATATCCTGGGTATTAAATTCCACCACCTCTATACCCTTTAATTCTTCCAGAAGTGAAATAGCATTGATCAACCCCGAACGATTTCTGTTGGGCAAGTCAATTTGTGTAATATCTCCTGTAATAATAAACTTGGCATTCTGTCCCATTCTTGTCAAAAACATCTTCAACTGATTGATCGTTGTATTCTGTGCTTCATCGCAAATCACAAAAGCATTTCCCAGCGTCCGTCCACGCATAAAAGCCAAAGGAGCAATTTGCACTGTTCCGTCTTCAAGATACTCGATAAGTTTACGGGGAGGAATCATTTCATGCAAAGCATCATAGATAGGTTGAAGATAAGGATCCAGCTTCTCTTTTAAATCACCAGGTAAAAAGCCAAGATTCTCTCCTGCTTCAACAGCAGGCCTTGTTAAAATAATTCGTTGAACCCGTTTTTCTTTCAACGCACGAACCGCCAGAGCAATCGCCATATATGTTTTACCCGAACCAGCGGGGCCAATAGTAAAAACCAGGTCATTTTTTTCAACACTATCCACTAATTTTTTCTGATTGGCCGATTTAGCGCTTATTTGCTTTCCATAATTTCCATAGAGCAAAACATCCCCTTCTCTTTTTTTCTTCGCACTGATCACATCATCCCCATTACCAATTAGATCTTTAATTTCCTTCTATTTCCGGCCATAAAAAAGGTAATAATATTAAATATTTAATGCTATTTTTCACTAAAAACAGCAACC
>CAZSGN010000032.1:0-15780 GCA_964606415.1 uncultured Bacteroidales bacterium | reverse complement strand
TCTTATAACCAAATAGTTAACGCATTAAGAAGCTCTTAGCTTGACGGCTATGGTCAGTAGACGGACAGGCAAGGAACAAAGAACAAGGAACAAGGAACAAAGAACAAGGAACAAGGAACAAGGAACAAGGAACAAGGAACAAAGAACAAGGAACAATCTCACCCTTCTACTAATCAGACCCACAGTATTTTTTCAGGAATTGCCGGGCATTAAACATACCAAGAGAAAGTGCCTTCTCCCAGTCTATACAGGCATTTTCCATTTCTTCCAGTTCGAAAAAAGCATGTGCCCTTAAGAAATAAGATTGTGCTTTATTTGGGTTGATATTAATAGATTCTGTGTAATCATTAATAGCGCCATCATAATCATTTAACTGGAATTTGATAAGTCCGCGGTTTAGGTAAGCTGTAAAATCTTCCGGTTTATATTTAATGTACTTATTGAAGTCCTTGAGGGCTTTTTTATATTCTTTTTTTTCCTGATAAATCATCGCTCTGTTAAAAAGCGCATCCATGTTAAAGTCATTAAGAGAAAGTGCTTTATTCATATCTTCTAGTGCTTTGTTATATTGATTCATCTCATAATATACATATCCTCTGTTATAGTAGCCATCATGGTCATTGGGATTAAGTTCAATGACTTTGGTAAAATCCTCAACAGCCTTTTCTAATTTTCCTGATTTGAATTCTGCCACTCCTCTATTTTTATAACTCATTGATTTTTCAGCATTTTTTTGGATTGCCTCGTCAAAATCCTTGATCGCTTTTGAATAGTTTTTTTGGTTTAAATGACAAATGCCCCTGTTATTGTAAACTTCAATGACATCTAATCCTAAATTAATCGCTTCGTTGAAATCTTTGATCGCTTCTTCCAGTTGATTTCTTTCCATAAATGTAATACCCCTGTTGTAGTAGGCTTCTTTATATTGAGGATTAATTTCAATGGCTTTGCTGAATTCTTTCTCCGCTTTTTGATGATCTTTCTTTTTTAAATGTTCAATTCCCTGATTGAGATAATAATCGGCTTCCTGGCTGAAAACGGATGCAGCAGAATAGAAAAGAAACAGAAAAATGGTCAGGTAGAGTGTACGCATTGTTTTATATTTTTGTTTAAAGATAAAGATAAAAAAAAAGAGGGAAATGTTAAAATACTTCCCTCTCTCTTTATAATAATATAATTAACAACTAAGGTTGAGCGATATGAGTGAAACGGAATAATATTTTTCTTAGGATCGTTTGGGTAACAAAATGAACCGAGCCATGAAAAAATATTTATCACTGATCTGTTGAGCTTGTCGAAGTACATGCGCATGATTAAATTCGTATGTATCACACAATTTCCAGGTACTAAACCAAGAACAAGGAACAATTCAGGTTTACTATTTTTTATGCATTGCATCAACTATTTTTTCCGTATCGTCAGCGATAACCAACTCTTCGTTTGTTGGTACAACCATTGCGGTTACTTTCGATGATGGTTTGCTTATAATTAATTCTTTACCTCGTTGATTTTCGTTTTTCTTTTTATCAAATTCAAGCCCCATGTATTCAAAATTTTGGCATATTTCCTCGCGGGTTTCTGAACCCATTTCGCCAACACCCCCAGCAAAAATAACAATGTCAACACCTCCCATAGCTGCTGCATACGAACCAATATATTTCCTAATATTATAATGGTACATGTCCAGCGCCAGGGTCGCTTTATCATTTTTGTCGACCCATGAAGCAATTTCGATATCTCTCATATCTGAAGATAGTCCTGTAATCCCCAGTATTCCACTATGTTTATTAATAAGGGTGTTTAAAGTATCATGGGTGATTTCTTCCTTTTCCATAATATAGGTAAGGGCACCTGCATCAACGTCTCCGCAACGGGTTCCCATGATCAGGCCCTCAACCGGTGTCATTCCCATTGAAGTATCCACGCTTGCTCCTTTGTTAATAGCAGCAACTGAAGCACCGTTACCCAGGTGGCAGGTAATAATACGTTGTTTATTATAGTCTACATTCAGGATTTCACAAGCTCTTCTTGATATATATTTATGGCTTGTTCCATGGAAACCATAACGCCTGATGCCATGTTTGGTGTATAGTGAATAGGGCAATGCATACATGTAGGCATGCTTAGGCATGGTTTGATGAAAAGCAGTATCAAATACCGCGACTTGCGGTGTTTTAGGCAAAAGATTTTTCATTGCATGTATACCTTTAAGATTAGGCGGGTTATGCAATGGAGCAAGGCTTATGCAATTATCAATTTCTTTAATGACTTCATCGGTAATATAAACACTTTCATTAAATTTTTCTCCACCATGGACAACACGGTGTCCTATCGCGTCAATTTCTTCAAGTTTTTTAATGCAACCGTATTTTTTACTAATTAAAAGTCCCAGGATGTATTCTATTCCCGATTGGTGATCCAGTATTTCACCTTCAAGTTTTACTTTATCCCCTTTGGGAGTGGTCATCTTCAGAAAAGACCCTTTCATTCCTATTTTTTCGATTACACCTTTGGCGAGAACGTCCTGGGTAGACATATCGAATAATTGATACTTTATGGATGAACTACCACAGTTTAATACTAAAATTTTCATTATGATACTCGTTTATGAAGTTTTAAAAATTATTTTTTACTTGAGATAATCCGCCCTTCAATGTCATATTCGTAAAAACCTTTTCCGTTTTTTCTTCCCTTTCGGTTTGCCCGGACAAGTTTTTTAATAAGCGGGGAAGCTTTGTATTTTTGGAAACCAAATTCATCATAAAGGTTTTCCATCCATCTCATGATGTTATCAAGGCCAATTTTATCCGCCATCTCAAAAGGGCCCAGTTGCATGTGATAGCCAACACGCATAATTTTATCAATATCTTCCATGGTGCCTACACCTTCCAGTAAAATTTCACAAGCTTCATTAATTAGAGGGATGATCAACCTTGTGCTAATCTTTCCGGCAAAATCAAGGACAGGAACGACTTCTTTGTCCAGTAACCTGGCAAAAATAAGGATGTTTTCATATACTTCATCAGCGGTGTGAATTCCTCTGACTACTTCGATTACCGGGACTTCGGCAACAGGAGAAAGAAAGTGCAGACTGATGCCTCTTTCCGGATAATCCAATTCAGAAATAAGCTCTGTGGCCATTAAAGAAGAGGAGTTGGTTGCTATAATGGTTGTATGAGCCACATATTTTTCGATGGATTTGAAAACCTTTTTTCTTTCAGTTACTCCCTCATCTCTTGTTTGGTGGGATTCAAGTGCTTCAATGACGATCTCACAGTCATTGAGTGCATTCCAGTCTTTGGTTCCTTTGATGCGATTTAGAATGGCTGTTTTTTCACCGTTGGTCATTCCCCACCTGCTAATCATTCGGTCAAGTTCATTTTCTATTTCCTTGATAACGGCTGTTATTTTTTTTTCATTTGATTCAATAAAAATTATTTCCATGCCACGCTGGCTAACCATTCTTGCGATGCTTTGGCCTACAGGACCAGAACCAAGAAGGCCAACTTTTGAAAATAATGTTTTTGATTTGCTTTTTTGACTGAGTGCATAGCTGTCTATGGAATCAACTATTTCTGACATAATTTTATATGTTAATCGTTTTAAAAATGTATTTTATTCTGCAGCCTGGTTGGCTGTTATTGCAACTGAAGTAACAATATCTTCAACAGAACAACCTCTGGACAAATCATTTACTGGTTTAGCAATGCCCTGAAGTATAGGGCCTATAGCGGTGGCGTTTGCCAGGCGTTGTACCAGTTTATAGCCTATGTTTCCAGCGTTTAAATCTGGAAAGACTAAGATATTTGCATTCCCAGCGATTTTACTGTCTGGTGCTTTTTTATTTCCGATGATCTCAACCAATGCTGCATCCGCTTGTAACTCCCCATCAATAAGAATATCCGGGTTTAGTTTTTGAGCTTCCCGGGTGGCTTCTATTACTTTATCTGCCATTTCATGTTTAGCACTGCCTTTTGTTGAAAAGCTGAGCATGGCAACTTTGGGCGTGAGGTTAGCTATGGATTGTGCTGATTGTGCTGTGGTGACTGCTATCTCGCCCAGTTCCCGGGCATTTGGTGAGATGTTCAACCCGCAGTCTGCGAAAAACAGAACCCCATTTTCTCCATATTTCTTCTCCGGTAGAATCATCAAAAAACAGGAGGAGACCACATTGATGCCGGGTTTTGTTTTGAGAATCTGGAGGGCTGGCCTGATCACATCACCTGTGGAATTTAAGGCTCCGGCAACTTCTCCATCTGCATCATTGTTCCTGATCATAAGGCAAGCAAGAAAAAGCGGATTCTCTACGAGTTGAGCAGCCTTTTCTTCGGTTATGCCTTTGTGTTTTCTTAATTCAAATAATGTTTTGGTATATGCGTCTTTATTTGGATGATTGGACGGGTCGATGATTGTTGCCTGGTCAATATTTAATTGAAGGGTAGAAGCATTTTGCTGAATTTTAGCAGGATTCCCGATAAGGATAATATTAGCAAGGCCTTCATTAATGATTTGTTCTGTTGCTTTAAGTGTACGTTCATCTTCGCTCTCGGGCAGGATAATTGTTTTTTTTAATTTTTTAGCATTCGTTTTAAGTTGTTCGATGATTCCCATTTTTATTTGTCTTTATTTTATGGTTGTTGATTGTTTTTTCAGGTGCTTTATTTTTGCGTAAAGGTAATTATAAATTTCCTTTTTTCCGTGAAATACAATTGATAATTAACATGTTTCGTATGCTTTTCTATTTTTATTTGTAAATCAGTTTCTTAACTTTTTCTCTTTTTAAAAGATAGAAATCATTTTTTTTTGTTTTGGATGTTGATCTTTATTTTGGAAAATATTTAATTACTTTGCGAATGATGTTTTTTTATGACTAAAGTATTTTTTGTTATGACCAGATCTGTTTTTTTGTTACTTGTAATGATTGCTTGTTTGTTTATAAATGTCTTCGCTCAAAATGATGAGGATATGATTATTTATGAGTTGGATGAGCATGATGGAAAAGTATTGACATGTAAAATTGGATATAATGGCCAATATCTTGCTAGTGGTGGTGATGATAAGCGCCTCCTTCTATGGAATCTTCAATCAGGAGAATTGGTGAAAGAATATCCTGAATATTATTATGATGTAAATGATGTGCAGTTTTCATCAGATATGAATTTTCTTTTTGGTGCTGGTGGAAGGATGGTGAAAATGTATGAGACAGGAGGAGAATATATAAAACGTTTCAGAGGCCATTCTACTTTTGTTTGGTCAATAGCCCTGACAGATGATAATGCCAAAATGGTAACTGGCGCTTATGGAGATAAGTTTTTTTTGTGGGATGTTTTTGAAGGTGAGTTGATTAAAAAAATTGAGGGACATGATAAAAGTGTGCTTTCTGTTGCTATAAGCCCGGATCAAAAGTTTATGGCTTCAGGTTCTCTTGATCGTACCATCAGAATATGGGATATGGAAACACATGAGCAGGTTCGAACTTTCCAGGGCAATGCCGGAAACATTTATGATCTGGTTTTTACTCCTGATAGCCGGTATTTGATTAGTGCTGGTCAGGATAATACTTTGCGGATATGGGATATAGAAAACGAAGATTTGGTCAGGATATTACAAGGTCATGGTGAAGCGGTAATGTCCGTTTCTGTTCATCCGGATGGTAAACATGCACTTAGTGGTTCATGGGATAAAACAATCAAATTATGGAACCTGACAGATGGAAAGTGTGTTTATACTTATGATCTTCATGATGGCCTGGTTAATCAGGTTGATTTTGGCCCTGAAGGAAAAATATTTGCCAGCGCGGCTGAGGAAGAGGAGTTATTTGTGTGGAAAGTTGATCCTGAATTATATGTTGATGCTTATTTTTATGATCAATTAAAGGAAGAAATGGCAGATAACAGCTTGTTCGATGAAAAAAGGGACGATGAAAAAAATTCAGAATATAAAGAACGATTAGAGGAACAAAAAGAATTCAAAGATATGCTTTATGAAAAATATTTCAACCAATATAAGCTTCTCATGAAGAAAACAGCTATTATTGAAGACGAACAAAACCAGGATGCTGAGATTAAGATTGACTAATCTGCCATTATTTCAGTATAATCTTCGTTTGCCTGATTTTTGTTAATGCTTTTTATCTTTTGCTATCGATTAAGCAGAATTTCTCAATTTGGTTTTGATTATTAACTTTAAACTTTATTGATATGAAAAGTATGGCAATCAAGCGGTCTTCAGGTAGACGAATGCTGGAAATTGTTTCTATAGCAGTTTTTAGCTCTCTTTTAACTTCTTTATTTATTTTGTTTGTTTTTGGTGATAAGACGGATATTGCTTCAGATGAAGTGTCGGCTGATCAGGTGATGTATCAGCATAATTCCGGAAATTATTCTCATTTTTGTGTCAATAAATCAACGCCTCTTGATTCTTCTTCTGCAAGGAATCCATTCGTTCATGCTGCTGAATCAAGTATTCATAGTGTTGTTAATGTGAAAACCAAACGAATGGTTAATCGACAGTATTCAAATCCGCTTTATGAGTTTTTTTATGGTGGCCCGTTGCAACGCAGAGAGCCTGTTGAGGGGATAGGTTCTGGTGTAATTATTTCGAAGGATGGATATATTGTAACCAATAATCATGTTATTGCCGGGGCTGATGAGATATGGGTTACCATGAATGATAAAAGAGAGTATGAGGCAGAGTTGATAGGTGCTGATCCCAGTACGGATATTGCTTTGTTAAAAATAGGAGATCATGATTTGCCATACATTCCTTATGGGAATTCAGATGCATTGCGTATTGGCGAATGGGTGATGGCTATTGGAAACCCTTATAATTTAACGTCAACAGTTACGGCAGGTATTATTAGTGCGAAAGGCAGGGATCTTAATATTCTTGATGACCAGTATCGCATCGAATCTTTTATTCAGACGGATGCTGCATTAAATCAGGGAAATAGCGGGGGCGCATTGGTTAATCTTAAGGGTGAGCTGGTAGGGGTAAATACTGCTATTCTTTCTCCCTCTGGTGCTTATTCCGGTAACTCTTTTGCAGTTCCTGTTAGTATTGTTAAAAAGGTAGTTGCTGATTTGATTGAATTTGGACAGGTACAACGTGCTATCCTTGGTGTGGTTATACAGGATGTTGATGCTGCCCTGGCAAAAGAAAAAGGGCTTGATAAAATTATGGGTGTGCATGTCTCTAAAGTAAAAGAAGATGGCGCTGCTGGTGAAGCTGGAATTGAAACAGGGGATGTTATTGTACAAATTGAAGGAGAAAATGTCAATAGTGCTGCCAAAATTCAGGAAGAGGTGGGACGTTTTCGCCCAGGGGATAAAATTGAGGTTAAAGTATTTAGAAATGGAAAATACAAATCTTTTGATGTTTTGCTGACTAATTTATATGGAAGTGTTGATATAATTGAGCCTGATGAGGAATTTGAATTGTTTGGTGCTGTATTTAAGGATTTAGAGGATAAGACAAAAGAAAAGCTCAATATCAATGCGGGGGTTAAAGTGGTAGATGTTGGTGCTGGTAAAATGGCCAAGGCAGGTATTAAAAATGGGTTTATTATACAAAAAGTTAATAATCAGCGCATTAATAGCTTAAATGACTTTAGTAACCTCCTGAAAGATGCTTCCGGTGGAATATTGGTGGAAGGAATTTATCCTAATGGTATCGTAGCTTATTATGCATTTGGTGCTTAAAACATTAATAAGCTCTAAATGCTGATTTGTAAACTGGTTTTAATATATCTTTTTGATTGGACAAGGGACATTTTTTGTTCCTTGTCCAATTTTATTTTTTTTGCTAAAAAGGGGCATGGTTGTTACTTTTATGTATTTTTCCTTATTTTATCTGTTCTCAAATCGTAAAAATTATCTTGAATAGTTGATTTTTATAAAATTATGCTATAAATTTGAGTTAAATTTGATCAAACCCCTATATCCCCAAAAAGAATGAGACAACTTAAAATTACCAAATCAATTACCAACCGGGAAAGCACTTCTGTTGACAAGTATCTACAGGAAATAAGTAAAGAGGCATTAATCTCGGTTGATGAAGAAGTACAATTAGCAAGGCGAATTAAAAAGGGTGATAAGGTTGCTCTTGAAAAGTTAACCAGGGCTAATCTCCGCTTTGTTGTATCGGTTGCAAAGCAATATCAAAACCAGGGATTAACCCTCCCTGACCTGATTAATGAAGGTAATCTGGGGTTGATTAAAGCAGCTGAAAAGTTTGATGAGACAAAAGGTTTTAAATTTATTTCCTATGCTGTTTGGTGGATTCGTCAGTCTATTCTTCAGGCTATCGCGGAACAGTCAAGAATTGTTCGTCTGCCTTTAAATCAAGTAGGCGCTTTAAACAGGGTTAATAAGGCATTTATTAAATTTGAACAGGAATTTGAACGTGCACCTTCACCCGAAGAATTAGCCAATACATTAGAGCTTCCTGTCGATAAAGTGAGTGATACCTTGCGTATTTCCGGCAGGCATAAATCAGTGGATGCTCCTTTTTCTGAGGGAGAGGACAATAGCTTATTAGATGTGCTGGTTAATCAGGAAACGCCTAATGCAGACAAGGGATTATTAAATGAATCTCTTAAAAGAGAAATTGAAAGGGCTTTGTCTACCCTGACTGATAGGGAGCGGGATGTTGTGCGTTATTTCTTTGGCATAAATGGACAGGAAATGACCCTGGAAGAAATTGCTGAACATTTCGCGCTTACCAGAGAGCGTGTTCGGCAGATTAAAGAAAAAGCCATTCGGCGTTTGCGACATACGTCAAGAAGTAAATTATTAAAAGCTTACCTGGGCTGATTTATTTTTAGCTCAGATGAAGCGATTCTTATCAAAAATCACCCAAATAGACTGCCCCGATTTTTTCGGGACTAAGAAGATCTAAGGCTTTCATTTTCCTTATACTTCGTGTGCGGAACAGATTATTCAACCAGAGAAAAACCAGTATCTTTTTACTCGGGGTTATAACTAAGTTGAGCGTTATCTCGCTTTATTTATATCGATCAACTTAGGTTTAGTTTGTTTTATTTTTTAATTTTTTTTCTAAAGTATACATTTCATCTCTGTACTTTGCTGCCTGAATGAAATCAAGTTCTTTGGAGGCCGCTTCCATTTTTCTTTTGGCTTCCCCGATTGCTTTTTTAAGTTTCTTTTCGTCCATGTATTCAATGACAGGATCAGCAGCTATGTCAGGTGCTTGTTCTCCGCTATAATATTTCGGAGTTTGTTTTTCTTTTTCTTTTTTGCCGGATTGGGTCATGGTGGGTCTTGTTGATCGCTGAATAGGGGTGGGTGAAATATTGTTTTTTTTATTATACTCCAGTTGCTTGGCTCTTCTGCGATTTGTCTCATCAATAGTGTTTTGCATGGAATTAGTTATTTTATCAGCATACATGATTACCATTCCATTGAGATGCCTTGCCGCACGGCCAGCAGTTTGAGTTAATGCTTTTTCTGATCTCAGAAAACCTTCTTTATCTGCATCAAGTATCGCAACTAGTGAAACTTCAGGAAGATCTAAGCCTTCTCTGAGCAAATTGACGCCAACAAGGACATCAAAAGTTCCATCTCTTAGCTGATCAATAATATCTACTCTTTCGAGCGTGTCAATAGAAGAATGAATATAACGACACCGTACATTGAATTTTAACAGGTAATCGGTCAATTCCTCTGCCATCCTCTTGGTGAGGGTGGTTACCAGCACGCGTTCTTTCTTTTCAGTCCTGATCCGGATCTCTTTCAACAGATTATCAATTTGGTTCAGACTTGGCCGTACTTCAATAACCGGATCCAAAAGACCTGTAGGGCGAATAACCTGATCAACAACAACTCCTTCGCATAAATTAATCTCATAGTCACTGGGGGTTGCGCTTACAAAAAGAGTTTGGCTGACCAAAGATTCAAATTCTTCAAATTTAAGCGGCCTGTTATCTATGGCAGCTGGTAAACGAAATCCATGTTCAACCAAGGTGCGTTTTCTGGAGAAATCTCCTCCATACATGGCTTTTATTTGTGGTATGGTTACATGGCTCTCATCAATGACTGTGATATAATCTTCCGGGAAATAATCCAACAGGCAGAATGGCCTCGTACCCGGATCCCTCCCATCAAAATAACGGGAATAATTTTCTATTCCCGAACAATATCCTAATTCTTTAATCATTTCAAGGTCAAAGGAAACACGTTCTTCCAGGCGTTTAGCTTCATGTTCTTTTCCTTCATCCCTGAATACCTGGAGGCGCTCATATAGATCATCCTGAATTTGTTTTATCGCTTGGTTGATACGGTCACGCGTAGTAACAAATATACTGGAAGGATAGATTAAAATATTTTCAAATTGTTGTAGGGTATCTCCGGTTCCAGGATCAATGGATTCTAGTGTTTCTATTTCATCATCCCAAAAGACAATCCGGTAAGCAATATCATCGTAAGCTAAAAATATATCAACGGTCTCACCCCGCACCCTAAAAGTACCCCGTTTAAATTCAACGTCATTTCTCGAGTAAAGGGCATCAACCAGTCGTCTTAAAAAGGTGTCACGACCAATCATATCTCCTTGTTTTAACTCGATGCTGTTACTGAAAAAATCTTGAGGGTTTCCTATGCCGTAAAGGCATGAAACTGAGGAGACAACAATGATATCCCGGCGGCCGGACAGAAGTGATGAGGTTGTGCTGAGCCTTAGTTTTTCAATCTCTTCGTTTATGGAAAGATCTTTTTCAATATATGTATCTGTAACGGGCAGGTATGCTTCGGGTTGATAATAATCATAATAAGACACAAAGTATTCAACAGCATTGTCGGGGAAAAATTGCTGAAACTCACCATATAATTGAGCTGCAAGTGTTTTATTATGACTTAATACAAGGGTGGGACGCTGTACCTCTTGTATGACATTGGCGACTGTGAAAGTTTTTCCTGATCCTGTCACTCCCAAAAGGGTTTGGAAAGGATCGTCTCTTTCAATTCCTGCTTTTAATTGGGCAATTGCGGTGGGTTGATCTCCTGTTGGTTTATAATTTGATGTTAATTTAAATTTCATGATGTAAAAATAATCATTTATCCTTGAATCCGGATTCTTTACTCATTGTATGCCAAAGTCAATCTTTAATTTGGCTAAAATCAAACATTATGCCTGTTTTTGTTTGTTAGTGTGTATGCCTGGGATGATCAAAATCATCAAAATTTAATACCTGATAGAATAACTTTTAAAAGAAAAAAACGTATGAAAGAAAAAAATAATAGATATTTGTAAATTAGCTTTTTGAAATATTTGTAAATGAAGTATTATTTTTTATGACAGATAAGAGAGAGGAAAGGCTTTTAAAAAGAGTCAGGGGATTAGTCAGGCAGAATCATGATCTGGAAAATCAATTACGTGAGCTGCATAAGCAATATGATGAGTTGGTTTTGAAGTATGAGAAGGCCGAGGAGTTGTTGAATAAAGTCTCACCGGAAGAATTGAATCGTACCAAGTTATCTACTTCCGGGCATATCAGGTTTGATATGGCTACGGTTTTATTTACAAATATCCGTGGCTTTTCCAAATTATCTAAATATAAGGATACTGCCGATTTAATGGATGAGTTAGATCAAATTTTTATTCAGTTTGATCAGATTATTAAAGACCTTCATATTCAGAAAATAAAAACCATTGGTGATGCATATATGTGTGCCGGTGGTATTCCGTCCAAAAATATTACTAATCCTGTTGAAGTGGTTTTGGCCGCCATGAAAATGAAATCTTTTATGAATACAATTCATCGTGAAGGTAAATTGGATGAAAGGGTTTGGGATTTAAGTATGGGGATACATACAGGGCCTGTCGTTGCTGCTACCTCTGGTAAAAAGAGGATATCTTATGATATTAAAGGGGATACAGTGAATATTGCAACGAGACTAGAGTCTTCTGCTGATGTAGGAAAGGTTACTATTTCAGTTTCAACATATGATTTTGTAAGGGAGTTTTTTGATTGTCAGTTATATGGAAAGGTTCCGGTTAAGTATAAGGGAAATCTTGAAATGTACGAAGTAAAGCGGCTTAAGCCTGAGTTTTCAAAGGACGAAGAAGGTTTTTTCCCGAACCATCAATTTAATATTAAATTTTTACTTATACAATTCACCGATATACAGGAGTTTATGCTGAATAAGCTTGAAAAAGAATTACCGAAATACTTGTATTATCATAATGTAAAACATACTGTCGATGTTGTGACGCAGGTTGAATTAATTGGTTGGGGTGAGGGTGTCAGTGATGAAGATATTATTCTTCTGAAAACGGCTGCTCTTTTTCATGATGCAGGGCATATTTTAGGGTATGATGATCATGAGTCTAATTCAATAAAAATTGCTCGTGAAATGCTTCTTGAATATAATTATTCTCAAGAACAAATTGATATCATTTGTGATATTATTATGGCAACCAAATTACCGCCGGAACCCCAAAATATTCTTCAGGAGATTATTTGTGATGCAGATCTCGATTATCTGGGAAGAACTGATTTTATCCCTGTTTCCAATACGCTTTATAAGGAATTGAAAGAGCAAAACAAAATCGGTTCTCTTATCGAATGGAATAAATTGCAGATAAAATTTCTTTCTTCGCATCAATTTTTTACACAAACAGCTAAAAGTCTTCGGGAAGTTAATAAACAAAAACAAATTGAGCGGATTAAGCAACTGGTTAAGGATGAGGAAAAGGAAGAGAGCAAAAAATAATTATATTATAATTTCTCCTGTTGATGAAAAATGCCTGATGATGTTTAAAGATGCTTCTGCATAACGTTTTGCTCCTTGCGGAGAATTTCTCCTTGCACTCATTGAGATGACAATGTATTTTTGAGAGTGCATTGTAAGTAAAAAAGTATCTGAAAAACGGCCTGAACCGAATTTTTTATAATGAGTAATCTCTTCTTTTAATTGATCAGAAGCCAGTTGATTAATGAGTTCATGTGTTATATTCATGATTACTTAAATTTTATAACGAAGATGAGAAAATGATTTGTTTTTTGCTAAACCTGATATGGTTGAGCAAGCAAGTGGTAATAAGAAAAATATAATCCACCGGAATTGTTTATGGCTGTATTGGTTTTGTCTCAATGGAATGGAAAGAGTGGAAATATAAACGGTTTGGTTGTGCATTAAAGGTAAAATCATGTTCTTTTACCGGGCCTTTGGATGATGCTTTTACTTCCAGTTTAACTTTATTTTCGCCTTGGTGCAAAGGAATCCTTTTATAGTGGATGGCATATGGGAGAGATTGCCAGTTTCTGGTGTCTGCTTTTTCTGTTAAGGCATTAGCAATGCTGACGGCTGTTCCCAGATTTGCATCTTGATTGTTGACTGCTTTTTCAAGGGCTTTTTTTGTTGCCAGGCGTAGCAACGAATTTCCCATTTCTCTTATCATACGATCTTTTAGGGTCTTAAAAGCAATGTTGTTTATGTTTTCGGCCATGTCAAGCGGATATTTTTTATTTTCATGAGAAAGCGTGGCTTGTTGATAATAAGGCGGCCGTTCCTGATATTTAGGGAAAGCAACTCTGAGAACACTCAAATCATTAAAACCTTTTTTCTCCTGAGTGCTGCGGTCACCGACATAAAATTTGAAGTTTAATCCGTATTCCGGGTTAACAAGTGTCAGATAGCCATTCTGGTAATTTGATTTGGTAAACATAATACTCCATTCATCTTTTACGGGACCCCAGCCCGTCATCCAAAAGAAAACAAGAGAGGCTTCTGGTTCTTTTAGTGCTTCATATTTCATGTTGAATTCTTTCTCAAATTGCCTTAGTTCATCATTAAAACCAGTCTTGTATGCAGTCCTTAAAATGTCTTTTTTGAGTTGCTGGGGCACGTCAACATTAAAATATTTTTTGTAATCTTCTTTGTAAATGTTAAGTGCGTTTCTGTAGGCAATAAATGCATTGTTATAATCTTTGTTATGTTCATAAATTAATCCCATTAATACATGTCCAAAAGCATCTTGTTGGTATCTGTTTTTATGATCCTTATAACGGTCATTCAGTGCATTTAATTTAATATTGATGCGTTTGCATTCAACCAGCGCTTCATCGTATTGATTTAGGTTAATGTAATTAAGGGAGGTGAAAAAATGAAGAAGTACCGCTTCGAAATCTTCCGGTTTGTATGGTTTCATCATGGGGTTGGTCAGCAAAGCAACAGCTTCTTTACCAAGTGATTTGTAATAATCTTCAATTAAAATGTCTGCCTGGTGAAAACTTTTGTTACTTTCTTGGTATTGGTTCTGCATGAACGTTACATACCCTTTATTTAAATGATACAGGACGGCATTTTTTCCAGTGGCATCTTTATCATTATTGTTCAGCCATTGGTATGCTTTGTCAAAATTTCCTTTATGTAGTTCTTCCTGGAATTTTTGAGTGCGTTGGTAGTAAGTAGCGCACCCACCAAACACTAAAATGATTATCAGGAAAAACCAGGTGTACCGGAATTTTTTTAACATTTTAAAGTTTAAAAGGAATGAAAAAAAGTAGGTTGCAGGGGTGATGGCTGCAACCTGCAAAGAATTTAGTCGGTGATGTACTTTTTGATTTTTTTGTCCCCAATCCAAACGATCTCATTGGTTTCCAGGTTGGTTAATTCCAGGTTGATCTGATAAGTGACGGTTTTTTCTTTGCCATATTGATCAACAATTGAGTTAATTGTTCCTTGCATTATATAATCGGCGCCAAGTTCGAGGCCCCATTTTTTAGCAGTGGAGGCAGAAGCAAATTCTTGTTGATCGGCCCGTTCTTCTCTTAGTTCTTCCCGTTTATCCCCAGCCTGAACAAGCCTGGCAGAACCATTTTGGATAATTGCTCTTTCAATGTCCTTAATAAAGGTTTCTGTGCTGATGTGTTCATGACTCTTATTCCTTATTAGTCCAACAATTAAAACAGGCCGTTGCTCATTTTTGTTTTCAAAGCGTGGTAACCAGGGTGATGAGAGGACTTGCTTGGTTAGTGCCTCGGCTGTCATTCGAGAGTCGGAGTCATTCCAACGACCACTCAAATCTGTTTGGGAATCAGGGTTTATGCGTTCAACTTTTCGACTGGAAAAGCAACTGTTTAACATGAAAACAGTGAGCATCATCATAATAAGGGTAAGGAGCTTTTTCATGATTTTTGTTTTTTATATATTGTTTTATTTGTTAGGTTTAACGGTTGTATTAATGTAAAAGTTACGGGTTCATTATTTTTATTTCCTTTTCAATTTTTACTTTTAGCTCTTCACTGCCTTTAATAAGAGGAAGGCGGACGTTGCGACTTGTTATTTCTAAAGATTCAAGAGCGGTTTTAACTCCCGCCGGATTGCCTTCTTCGAATAATAGTCTCATCATGTTAAATAATTGATAATGATAAGTACGGGCAGTGTCAAATTGCTGTTTTAGCCCATTTTCAACTATTTTCGAATAGGAGCCTGGGAATGCATTGGCAGCTACTGATATAACTCCATCGCCACCTATACCAAGAATTGCTAAAGTAAGCGAATCTTCACCGGAGATTACCAGGAAATCAGAAGGACGATCTTTAATGATTTGCATGACCTGACCTAAATCCCCAGAGGCTTCTTTTATGGCAATAATGTTTTTATGCCGGGCCAGGCGAAGAGTGGTCTCAGCAAAAATGTTAGATCCCGTTCGTCCGGGAACATTGTAGAGAATAACAGGGGCAGGAGACTCATTGGCTATTGTTTGATAATGTTGATAAAGTCCTTCCTGCGTTGGCTTATTATAGTAAGGGGAAAC
>CAZSGN010000031.1:0-15916 GCA_964606415.1 uncultured Bacteroidales bacterium | reverse complement strand
GTCTTTGGCTTTTTTTGCTTTTAATCGAGGCCTGCCGTTGACCATCCGTTCAATTTTTTATCCCTTACTTGATGAAAAAATTTATGGTTTTTGGGGCAACCTGATTGATATTTTGTCGGTGCTGGCTACTTTGTTTGGCCTTGCTACTTCTCTTGGCCTTGGTGTTACACAGGTTACTTCCGGGCTTAATTATCTTTTTGGATATCCTAATGAGGTTTGGTACTCCGTACTCCTTATTGGAATTATTACTTTTTTTGCCACGCTTAGTGTGGTTGCAGGAATAGATAATGGAGTGCGGCGTTTAAGTAGTGCGAATTTATATTTGGCAGGTGTGTTCATGTTATTTTTGATTGTGGTTGGACCAACGGTTTATATACTTAAAGGTTTTACCCAAAATCTTGGTTTTTATTTTCAAAACCTTCCTCAACTCAGTTTTTGGGTGGAAACTTATCATGGGGCTGAGGGGAGCGAGTGGCAGAATCTTTGGACTATTTTTTACTGGGGATGGTGGATTTCATGGTCTCCTTTCGTAGGAATGTTTATTGCACGAGTGTCTAAAGGAAGGACGGTGCGTGAATTTATCGTTGGGGTTATGGTACTTCCTACCTTGTTGTCATTTTTGTGGATGTCGACGATGGGTGGTTCCGCGTTGCATCTTCAAACGCAGGGTATAGCCGATATTGTTGGTGCCGTTAATAATGATGTATCAACGGCTCTTTTTGTGATGCTTGAGAATTTTCCGTTAACGGCTGTTACTTCTTTTATAGGTGTTATTTTAGTTGTGGTCTTTTTTGTTACGTCTTCAGATTCTGGTTCACTTGTTGTTGATCATCTTACTTCAGGAGGTAAACTGGATTCACCTGTCCCTCAGCGTATTTTTTGGGCTGTAACGGAAGGGTTATGTGCTGCTGCTTTGCTCCTTGGCGGTGGGCTTACTGCACTCCAGAGTGCATCTATAGCTACCGGACTTCCATTTACTGTTATTCTTTTGATTATGGTGTTTAGCTTATATCGTGGTTTACAGCAAGAGTATTACCATGCTTCCATCATTGAAAAGATTAAGCCGGAAACTCAGCAATTTGAAATACCATTAGAGGAAAAGAAAAAAAAGGAGCAAACGGGTGAAATAAATGAAGATCAGAAAGAGTAGTAGTGTTTTATTCAGTTACTTGCTAGCGGTTTTTTAGAGGCAAAATGTTATTTAAAAAAGGGATCATTCTCTATTTTGATGATCGTATGATAATCAATAATACGGACGTCTGTGTAATAAAAGTGTATGATCTCTTTGTAATCCTTTTCAGCATGTGCCATTTGCATTGCTCCCTGTTGGCACAGACCTACTCCGTGGCCATATCCTTTGCCATCTATAATTAATTTATTGTCTTTTATCTTTAAAGAAAAATAGGTGGAACGCAAGCCCCAGTCTTTGCGGATATCACTTAGCAGAATTTTATGTTGGCCAGGTTGGTAATATTTCATTCTTTTGTATTGGTTGAATTCGATATTCTTTTTTGAAAGATCATCAATATTTACTTGTTTTTTCTCAAGATATTTTTTCCATTCATCGAGATTGATTTCTTCTTGCCAGTGTGCATTAGTGCTTTGGATGCAATATGGGTCAATGACAGACCGTAGATGAGATTTATGTGATAACCATACATTTTCCGAATGTTGTGTCTGGCCACCGCAGTTCGAATGAAAAGCCGCAGTGATGAGGTTGCTGTCCTGGTCGGTCAGCACCTCGTTTTTTGTATCGTGAGTGGCGTGAATAATATTTTCCCGTTCAGTCATACCCTTGTACGCCTGGCAATGCACGCCGTCGCAAAGCTGGAATCTCTCGCCCAAATGTTTTGAACGGTGTTTAAGGGCATAAGTGCGGGCTATAATTGCGTGGGCTTTAAAAAATTCGGGATGATGGCCAACACCGCATTCTGCCCGTACAACACCGGCGATATAGTGAGGCAGGTTTATTTTATTTATCAAAAGAAGTTTATTATAATCATATTCGATACTTAATCCATCCTGATATAAACGATGAGGGCGCCCCGGAACCATTGGTTTAACTTTGAATATGCATGTGTCACCCAGCGGGTGTAGTTTGACTTTTTTGAATTGGCCGAGGTGTTTGTTTTCTGTGCTTATATGTAGAAAATTGCCGATTTCTGTGGTGTAGAAAACATGGTTTGTTGATAATGTTTTGATGGTATCTCCATCTCCTGTTAAATGATATTGGCCATTTATTACACTAATAATAGCGGTTTGTATATTAAAATCATTAAAGATACTGATGGCAAGTTGTTCTCCCTGTATATGATGGCTCATGCACATTAAGAAAATGATTAGTCCGGTGTACCGCATCCGGTTAATTCTTTTGATCAGTTGTCTTTTCATTGGGTATTGGATACTGATTTATTGTATATTTTATTATGTGTATTTAATAGGATCATTTCATGGTTTGCATAAATTCAACAATGCCTTTGGCTGCATGATTGGCGGCCCCTTTTTTATTAAGCATTTGGTGAAGCAGTTTGTAATCATTTAATAATTGTTCACGCCGGGCAGGATTATTTAAAAGCTGATCCATCTCTTTTCGGATATCTGAAGAAAGATGGTGTTGCAGCAATTCTTTTACACTCTCGCGTTGTAAGATGATGTTTGGTAAAGTAAACCAGGGAATTTTAACCAGGAATTTTAACATATAAGTGAAGCGGCTGACTTTATATAATGCAACCTGGGGGACTCCTGCCAGTGCAGCTTCCAGTACTGCTGTCCCTGATACAACCACAGCGGCATAGCTGTTAAAAAGCAGGTCGTAAGTTTGATCAGTGATGATATTAAATGAGGCCCCCCTGGAGGATGCTTTCTGATAGGTTTTTGGATTAATAGTTGATACGCCGGCAATGATTACCTGGTATTGGTTAAAAGGCTTTAGCCCTTCCAGCATTTCCGGCAGGCATTTTTCTATTTCATGTTCACGGCTGCCTGGTAAGACTGCAATAATAGGCCGATTATCTAGTTTATTTGTTTTCCTGAATTGTTCAGGCGAAGGGGCTTCCTCTTTTTTTTCTTCTATAACATCAACCAGCGGATTGCCAACGTATTGCACCGGATAATCATATTTTTGGTAAAAGGCTGTTTCAAAAGGCAGGATCGTGAACATGCGATCTACATAAGCTTTGATTTGTTTGATCCGGCTGCTTTTCCATGCCCAGATTTTTGGGGAGATATAATAACAAACAGGGATATTATTCTGATGTGCAAATTTAGCGATACGAAGATTGAACCCGGGATAATCAATCAGAATTAGTACGTCCGGATTCGTTTTTAATAAGTCATTCCGGCAATCTTTCAGGTTTTTTTTTACTTTGCCCAGCTTTTTTATTACCTCCCAGATACCCATGACTGCTGTATCTTTGTAATGCCTAACCATTTCTCCCCCTTCCATAGTCATTTTGTCTCCTCCCCAGAAGCGAAAACGGGCATTTGGGTCTTCTTTTTTTAGTTCTTTCATTAGCAGGGAGCCATGGAGGTCACCTGATGCTTCGCCTGCAATGATGTAGTAGTACATGGTTTCTTTTTTAAGCAGTGAAACGCAATATGGCCACAACAATGCCATAAAAGATGGTGGACATCAACACGCCTCTTGCTGATAATAAACGGTTGGTCCAGATAAAAATAAAAAATAATAACAGATTGGGAATGACACATAAGGAAGTGATGGCACTCAGCAATTTAAATTGAAAGGTATTGGAGATGTATTCACTTAAAGTGAAATGATTAAAAAATAAAACGTATGAAGCAAAGAAGAAAATAACCGGAATAAGTAAACCCAGGATGAAACCTATCCGGATTTTATTGTATTTTGATGGAGCCAACGACATGGTCATAAGTTTAGGAAAATGAATAAATATGTTTTATCGTGATGACAATTTTAAAAACAATTTGATAAATTATATTGTATATAGCGTTTGTCTATAAAGCCAAGAGTCTATTCTATGTTTATTATTTTGTATCCGGCCATGCTTTAATTTGTTCCAGTGTTTCATAGCAGGTCATATCAATCTGCAGTGGGACTACTGCCACATAATTATTTCTGACAGCCCATTCATCTGTATCTTCCGCATGATCTTCGTAATTATAAAAACTGCCTGTCAGCCAGTAATAATTTTGTTTTCCCGGGTCCATTCGCTGATCAAATGTTTCTACCCATGCTCCTTTTGTCTGGCGGCAGGTTAATATGCCTTTAATATCTTCTTGATGGGTCCTTGGGATATTAATATTTAAGCAGGTTCCCTTGGGTAATTGATGCGACAGCACGTCCCGCGTTATTTGCTCTGTATAATGTTCTGCAGCGCTAAAATCGGCATCGTGAGATAAATTGTCGAGAGAGAAGGCCAGTGAAACAATATTATTAAGGGCGCCTTCGACCGCTGCTGATACGGTTCCTGAATAAAACACGCTTACAGAAGTATTATTTCCATGATTGATCCCTGAGACGATGAGGTCTGGTTTTTTATCCACCACTTTGTCAAGGGCAATTTTAATGCAATCAACAGGCGTGCCGTTGCATTTGTAGATGGCAAGGTTTTCTTCTTCTTTAATTTTTTTCAGGCGGAGCGGCACCTTAATGGTAATGGCATGACCCATTCCGCTCTGTGCATCAACCGGGGCTACTGCCAAAACTTTTCCGAACTGTTTCATGGCATTAACAAGCGTCTTAAATCCTTTTGCATCGTACCCATCGTCATTGGTGACCAGGATTAGCCTGTCTTCATCGAACATATCTTTTTCCTTCATAACACAAAGATATTGATTTATTTTTCAATACAATGGGTCTAAAACCCGATCTCCTGTATTATCAGTATAAAACCTTTTTAGAGATGCTCTATATAATTGCCTGTTATTTTGAACGTAGAAAAGGATATAATAATGATTTTCCAGGCCTCTTCCCTAAATACACCCTGCTGCAAGCGTCAGCTTGTGGCAGAGGAGTTTGTAATTTATAAAGAATATAATCAATAGCAATGTCTTTCAATAATCCCTGGCCGGGGACAGATAATCAAAAAAAGCGAACAGTCGGTAATCATCTCTTTTTTGGTTCTTTAAAAAATGGTTACTTTTGTTCCTTAATAAAAAATCATTAGCATGAAAATTTCATATAACTGGCTAAGAGCTTATCTGGATGTTGATCTTTCTCCTTTTGAAATGTCGACTATATTGACCGATATTGGTTTGGAAGTAGAAGGAATGGAGTCTTTTCAATCGGTTAAAGGTGGTCTGGAGGGGATCGTTGTTGGTGAAATTCTTGCTTGTGAAAAACATCCGGATGCAGATAAGCTAAGTGTGGCAAAGGTTGACCTGGGTATTGGTGAGCCGGTTCAGATTGTCTGTGGCGCACCGAATGTGGCTAAGGGGCAGAAGGTGCCGGTGGCCACAGTAGGGGCTACATTGTATTCGGAGAACGAAGAATTTAATATAAAAAAAACCAAACTAAGAGATGTCGAATCCGAAGGAATGATCTGTGCAGAAGATGAGATTGGCCTTGGGGATTCACATGATGGCATCATGGTATTGGATCAATATGTAAAACCAGGGACACGGTTAAGTGATCTTTACAATATCGAAAACGATACGGTATTCGAGATCGGATTAACGCCTAATCGGGTGGATGGCGCTTCCCATTTTGGTGTTGCTCGTGACCTGGCTGCATTTTTGAAACAGGAGAAAGAAGTGGATGTTTCACTTCCGCCTCTTGATGATTTTGCTGTTGATCATCATGATCTTGAATTAGAAGTAGTGGTGGAAAATCAGGAGGCCTGCCCGAGATATACCGGGCTGACCATTATGGATCTCACTATTGATGAATCTCCCGAATGGCTTAAAAACAGGTTGCGTGCAATTGGCCTAAGCCCGATTAATAATGTCGTGGATATTACAAATTTTATTCTGCATGATTTAGGCCAACCGCTGCATGCTTTTGATGTTGATAAGATGAAGGGAAACCAAATTATCGTTAAAACATTACCGGAGAATACTAAATTTACCACTTTGGACGGGGAAGAGCGCGAGCTGGCTGCTGATGATCTGATGATTTGTGATGAGCAGGGAGGGATGTGCATAGGTGGTGTTTTTGGTGGCTTGCATTCCGGAGTAACCGGGCAAACAACCCGTATTTTTCTTGAAAGCGCTTATTTTAATCCTGTTTATATTAGGAAGACAGCTAAAAGACACGGTTTGAGTACAGATGCTTCTTTTAGATTTGAACGGGGAACGGATCCGGAAATGCCTGTTTATGCTTTGAAAAGGGCTGCAATGATGATGAAGGAAATTGCCGGCGGTAAAATTTCTTCATCTGTTCAGGATGTGTATCCTAAACCTGTTAAACCTTTTAATGTTGATTTTAACCTGAAAAATGCAGCCCGGTTGATTGGTAAGGATATCGGGGATCAAAAAGTCATGGATATTTTAAAAGGGCTTGAAATTAATGTGCTCGATCGTCAGGGGGATCATTTAAAACTTGAAGTTCCTGCATACCGCGTTGATGTTCAGCGTGAAGCTGATGTGGTTGAAGAGGTTTTGAGAATTTATGGATACAACAATGTGGAAATTTCTAATAAACTTAATTCTTCTATTGTATTACAATCTAAACCTGATGTGCATCAATTGAGGAATGTGATCTCGGATATGCTCGTTTCCCGCGGATTTAATGAAGTAATGAATAACTCGCTTACCAAAGAAGTTTATTATGAATGGACTGGTGAACAGGAGAAGGTGGTTCGTCTTTTGAATCCCTTGAGCTCTGACCTTAATGTTTATCGGAATACACTCCTTTTTGGATTACTGGAGAATATTGTTTATAATGTGAATCGTCAGCGGAATAATTTGATGTTGTTTGAATTCGGGAATGTTTATTCTTTAGAAGAGGATGAGGATTATCCGTTGGATAAGTATCAGGAAAACGAACATCTTTCGATGGTCCTTTTTGGGAATAAAAACGAAAAAACATGGAATCAACCGGAGCAGCCAACATCTTTTTATCAGCTTAAGGCTTATGTTGAAAATATTTTGATGCGGCTTGGAATGTCTCCTGGTTCATTCACTACCAACGAAATTGATCATCCTGCATATGCCAAAGGAATCTCCTGGGGTAAGAAGAAAGTTGTTTATGCAGAAATGGGGATGCTTGATCATCAAATTCTTGATCACTTTGATATTGATGGTGAAGTTTTTTTCGCCAATATACATTGGGGTGTTTTATTGCAAGCTGTTTCTCCGGGCAAAGCCAAATATACTGAACTGCCCAAATTCCCCGAGGTTAGAAGGGATCTCGCCCTGTTGATTGATAAGCAAGTGAAATTTCTTGATATTAAAGATATCGCGGAGAAAAAGGGAAATAAATTATTGAAAGATGTGGCTTTGTTTGATGTTTATGAGAGCGATGAGAAATTAGGTAAAGACAAAAAGTCTTACGCGGTTAAATTTATTTTCCAGGATCCGTCTAAAACATTAACCGACAAACAGGTTGATAAGATCATGAATCAATTGATCAAGGCTTATCAGGAGAAATTGCGTGCACAAATAAGATAATTGTTTATGGAACAGCGTATTCAGTTTATTAAAGGAGATATTACTGCACAGGATACCGAGGCAATTGTGAATGCAGCTAATAAATCATTGTTGGGAGGTGGTGGAGTGGATGGTGCTATTCATCGGGCAGCTGGCTCTCAATTATTAGAAGAATGTAAACAATTGAATGGTTGCCCGACAGGTCAGGCTAAAATCACAAAAGGCTATCAGCTTAATGCACGGTGGATCATACACACCGTAGGGCCTGTTTGGCATGGTGGACAGTATGGTGAAAGTGATTTGCTGAGATCTTGTTATCAAAGTAGTTTGCAATTAGCTTCTTCAAAAGGGATTCAATCCATTGCTTTTCCTGCTATCAGTACTGGTGTTTACAGGTTCCCAAAAGAAAGCGCTGCGGAAATTGCCATTGAAGAAGTTAGCAATTTTTTAAAAGGACATGATTTGCCCGAAAAAGTTGTTTTTGTCCTATTCGATCAGGAGAATGAGAATATATATCGCGCTAAGTTAGCCAATGCTTAGTATTATCATGTTATGTTTAAGAATTACCTTTCATTAGTTAAGTTTAGCCATACAATTTTCGCCCTGCCTTTTGCTTTGGTGGGGTATTTTTTGGCTGTGAGGGCTCCTGAACAGGCGTTTAACTGGAAAATACTGCTATTTGTTGTGTTATGCATGGTTCTTGCCCGTAACGCGGCAATGGCTTTTAATCGTTATGTCGACCGGCATATTGATTCGCGGAACCCCAGGACCGCTTTTCGTGAATTACCTGCAGGCGTTATTAAGCCCGGTTCGGCTTTGCAATTTGTAATTATTAATAGTATTCTTTTTATTGGGCTTACCTGGTTTATCAATGAGCTTGTTTTTTTACTTTCTCCGCTTGCGCTGTTGATTATTCTCGGGTATAGTTTTTCTAAAAAATTTACTGTATTATGCCATTTTGTTCTTGGCATGGGCCTTTCTTTGGCTCCTGTAGGAGCGTACCTGTCGGTTACCGGGCAGTTTGTCCTGCCTCCTCTTCTGTTGTCCGGCGTAGTGTTTTTTTGGGTTAGCGGTTTTGATATTATTTATGCTTTACAGGATGATGATTTTGATAAGCAGGAAAATCTTAAGTCTATTCCTGTGAAAATGGGACGGGGAAAAGCTTTGGTTATTTCATGGTTATTGCATGTAGTCTCTGCCGGGTTTGTATTTTCTTTTGGTTTGATTCTTGAATTAGAATGGATTTATTGGGCGGGAGCAGTAATATTTATTGGCTTACTGGTTTTTCAGCATTTTATGGTGAAACCATATGACTTATCCCGCCTCAATTTGGCTTTTTTTTCAACCAATGGGGTGGCTGCTATGTTTTATGCTTTGTTTACAATTATTGAGTTGTGGTTATAAAAAGCTAATTTTTAATCATGTACCTGACAGATAATCAGTTTAGAGTTCGTATTTTTGTATCAGAGACATGAAATTTATGAATAATATCATTTGTTTGTTTGCTTGTTTAACTTTATTTTTTGGGATTGATTTATTTAATCTCCATGCACATTATTTGGATGTGGATCGTTATTCCATTGATGATGGATTGTCCAATAATACAGTTACTGATGTGGTTCAGGATCAACAGGGTTTTATGTGGATAGGAACCCATAATGGACTGAATCGATTTGACGGGTTGCACTTTAAAAAATATAAGTCCCACGACCATAAACCCGGCGCTATTTCTAATAATATTATCCGTTCTCTCTTTGTCGATTCGCAAGGCCGTCTTTGGATCGGAACGGATCAGGGTTTAAATCTTTTTGATCGGGCAAAGGATCAATTTAAATCTTTTCATCAGCAGGATAATGAATTTTCATTATCTGATAATTTGGTTACTTGTCTTGCAGCCGATCAGGATAGTATGCTTTTTATTGGCACCGATGAGGGTGGATTGAATATCTTAAATACAAAAACATTCAGGTTTACACAGATGAAGCCGGATAATCCATTATTTCATGATGATCTTCAAAGTGTAAGCTCTTTGTTGGTCGATTCAAAGAACCGGTTATGGGTTGGGACAAAAAACAAGGGCTTGTTTTTATTTGACCAGGATCGTAAAATGGAAGAGATTTTCCTGATGGAAGGAACGGAGGTTACTTTGTCGGCAAATAGTATCCGCAGTTTGCATGAAGACCGGGAAGGCCGTATTTGGGCGGGGACTATTGACGGGCTTAATTGTCTTCAGGAGCTGGAAGAGAATAACGGTTTTGTTAATAAGATTTATTATAATCAATATAAGGGGAAAATAAAAAGTAATTGGGTAAAAACCATTGGTGAAGATCAGGAGGGTGTTATTTATGTTGGTTATTTACAGGAAGGATTGTTTGCAAAATTTCCGGGCGACGATCATTTTAAAAAGTTAAATTTTGTAACCAAACAGGATAAACAAGGCATCCGTTCTTTCTTCCAGGATCACTCCGGAGTTTTGTGGTGGGGAATGGATTATTATGGATTGGTAAAATATGATAAAAACCAAAATCAGTTTGGGCATATTCATCAAAAAACGAATGAAAAAAATAGTTTATCTTCTAATGTAGTGAATGCTGTTTATGAAAGGGACAATGGGGACGTTTTACTGGGGACGCTTGATAAAGGACTGGAAAGAATAGTGGATGTAAATGAAAATCAACAATTTTTTAATTATTCGGCCAGGGAAAACAGCAAATATGAGTATGTTTTTAATAATATTACTTCACTCTATGAAGATGAACAAAAAAGAATTTGGATAGCCACTACAGCAGGATTATTAAAAGTGCCGGGAGATGAACTGGATCAGTTGCAATATCTGAGCCATCATCATCTTTTTAAATTAAATGGGGTTAGCCTGACTTCAACCATTTGGGATATTTTCCAGGATCACCGGGGGGTGTTTTGGTTAAGTACTTTAGGAGGGCTCGTTCGTCTTGATGTCGATAATAAACTGGGGCCAGCAGAAAAGCAAATAAAGTGGTATACACATGAGAAGGAAGATGAGCGTTCCCTGAGTAATAATAGGGTTTGGTCTGTCTATCAAACGCGTGATAATACCTTATGGATAGCAACATCCGAAGGGTTAAACGCACTAAGGCCTGGCTCTGAGAAGTTTACCAGATACAGAGCCGCATCTGTAAATTCTTCGGGGTTAAGCAGTGAGAGTGTTAAAGTGATTTTTGAAGATAGCCAAAAACGTTTATGGATAGGAACTTTAGGAGGCGGATTGAATTATTTTAACCGGAATAAAGATGCTTTTGAGCATTTTACGGTTAAAAATGGTTTGCCTGATAATAATGTGTTTGGTATTCTGGAAGATGGCCAGGGTATGCTTTGGATTAGCACGGCTAATGGACTGGCTTCTTTTCAACCGGAAACAAAGACATTTATTAATTATACTTTTCAGGACGGCTTACAAAGCAATCAGTTTATCAGGGGGGCCTGTCATAAAGGAGCTTCCGGACGCTTATATTTTGGAGGGATTAATGGCCTAAATGCTTTTTTCCCTGGACAAATGGCTAAAGATACTATTAAGCCTAAAACGGTATTAACAAGCTTTAATATTTATGATAAGGATGTGCAGGTCGGGAAATCTTATTATGGCGTGCAACCCCTGCAAAAAGAGATTGCTGTTGCTGAACAAGTTCATCTGAATGCTAAAATCCGTTCTTTTTCTTTTGAGTTTGCTGCACTCCATTATTCTAATCCTTCCCAAAACAGGTATCTCTATCGGTTATATCCTTTCCAGGAAGACTGGGTTTCGGTTAAAGGAGATAAACGTGTTGTTTCCTATACAAATATTGATCCGGGGGAATATCAATTTCAGCTAAAAACAGCGAATAGTGATGGTGCCTGGAATTATGATGTGAAAACGGTTGATGTTATTATTGATCCTCCTTTTTGGCAACGAATCTGGTTTTACTTTTTTGCTGGTATTATTATTATATTGATGATTGTAATTTTCATCAAATTGCGAGAGGCTAAATTTTCGGAAAAAGAAAATAAACTCACCCAGGAACTTAATCTTCTTCAGACCTTGATGGATGCCATACCGGATAAGATTTTTTTCAAGGATGTTAATTCCCGGTTTATCAGGATAAATCAGGCAAAGGCTGAAGAATTAGGTTTGATCGAGCCAATAGAGGCCCAGGGAAAGTCAGATTTTGACTATGTGGCGACTGATATAGCCAGGAAGCAATATAATGATGAACAAAAATTATTAAAATCTGATATTCCTATTATTAATAACCTGGAGAAAAAAGAATATGATGATGGGTCGGTGCAGTGGTTTTCGGTTGTTAAAGTTCCTTTTAAAGATCAAAATGGTAAAATAAAAGGCATTGTTGGTATTTCCCGGGAAGTTACCGAACAGAAAGAGGCAGAGCTTTTGCTTAAAGATGCCAAAAAGAAAGCCGAAGAAGCGGATTCGCTTAAAACAGCTTTCCTGGCAAATATGTCTCATGAGATAAGAACGCCTATGAATGCCATTATTGGTTTTTCAGATCTTCTGATTGATCCGGAAATATCAGAAGAAGAACGGAAGGGATATATTGATTACATCAGGACAAATGGAGAAAATTTACTTAATCTAATTGATGATATTATTGATACGGCAAAGATTGAAGCCGGCCAAATTAAGATTAATCCTACACGCTGTGACTTGAACGTGATAATGGATGAATTATATCTTTATTTTTCAAATCAGTTGGTTAAAATGGATAAGCAACAAATTGATTTTCAGATAGAAAAAGCTGTTGATGAGGATCAATTTGAAATATTGACTGATCCTTACCGGTTAAAGCAGATTTTATCTAACCTTGTAAATAATGCAATAAAATTTACTGAAGAGGGACAGATTAAGTTTGGTTATATTTTTAAAAACCTCACTACTTTGGAGTTCTATGTTTCTGATACAGGCATAGGAATTCAGAAAGAAAATTTGGCGTTTATATTTGAACGGTTTAGTCATTTTGAAAGTCGCTTTGATTATAATGTGGCGGGAACAGGTCTTGGCCTGGCAATATCTAAGAAATTGGTGGAGTTAATGGGTGGCAATATTGATGTTGAATCGGAAAGTGGCAAAGGGACTCGTTTTGTTTTTACACTCCCGGATTTCAATGTTGACAATATAAATTAAATTTTAACGTATGTTAATCTGAATCATTATCAGGAGGTTTGATGAGTGTGATTAAAATGACATGTTTGTTGGTGTTGTTCGCAGGTAGCATTCATGCAAATGGACAGTATTTTGGGAAAAATCAGGTTCAATACGAAGATTATGATTTTGAGATACTGGAGACACCTCATTTTCAAATATATCATTACCTTAAAGACAGCCAGAATATCGTTCATTTTGCGCATGAAGCAGAGCGGTGGTATCAAAGGCATCTCCGGGTTTTTAAGGATACCATTAAAGAAAAAAATCCGATTATTCTTTATAATAATCATGCTGATTTTCAGCAAACAACTGTTATTGGAGGTATTATTGGTACAGGAACCAGCGGTTTTACGGAAGGATTAGGTAACAGAGTGGTGATGCCTTATCTGGAATCCAACAGGGAAACTTCGCATGTACTGGGGCATGAAATGGTCCATGTGTTTCAATATCGACTGGTTAAAATGCATGATAGCTTAATGTTAAATGATATTCGTAATGTGCCTTTGTGGATGATTGAGGGAATGGCTGAATATCTTAGTGTTGGAAAGGTGGATGCTCATTCTGCCATGTGGATGAGGGATGCAGTCCAGCAGGATGATATCCCGACCTTTAAAGATATGACCCGGAAAATGAATGAATATTTCCCTTATCGTTATGGACATGCTTTTTGGTGCTACATGACTGGTGTATGGGGTGATAAAATTGTCCAGCCATTGCTTCAGAGTACAGCACAATGGGGCTATAAAAAAGCACTTAAAAAAATTACCGGGCTGGAAGCCGATTCTATCTCCAGTGCATGGGAAGAAGCGCTTAAAGATTATTATCAGCCGTTTATTGATTCTGCCTCGGCTGAAATTGTGGGAGACCCTTTGTTTACACCTGAAAATTCCGGACGGATCAATATTTCACCTGCTATTAGCCCGGATGGAAAACGCATTACTTTTATGTCCGATCGAAAAGTCATCTCTCTTGATTTTTTTCTTGCTGATATTGCAACTGAAGAGGTAATAAAAACCATTTCAACCTCGCTTAAAAAGTCTTATGTTGACGAATATAATTACCTCGGCAGCACGGGATCATGGTCGCCGGATAATAAAAAATTTATTTTAACTACTTTTATTAAAGGAAAAAATCGCTTTATGGTTGTTGATATAAGTGATGGAAGTTCTACAGAGCTCAATATTCCCGAACTTGAAGCGTTTAATAATCCTAGTTGGTCTCCGGATGGGAAGAAAATTTTAATGACAACCCTTGTAAATGGCCAAACGGATATTGCCATTTATCACCTGGAGGAAGAAAAAGTGGAAATGCTTACTGATGATTCCTTTTCTGACCTCCATCCTGAATGGTCTCCTGATGGGAAAAAGGTGGCTTTTATTTCTGACCGTGGACCAGATGCCAGGCCTGCTTCAGATGATTATTCTTCATTCCGTTTGTGTTTGTATGACATTGAAGATAAAAATATTAAAACTTTTAATTTATTCCCCGGCGCTGATAATATTGATCCTCATTTTTCTCCGGATGGACAATCTCTTTTGTTTTTATCGAATGCTGATGGTTACCGTAATCTTTATCAGTATCAAATTGATAGTCAGCGCGTATATCGTTTAACCAATTATGTCACGGGTATTAGTGGTATTACTCACATGTCTCCTGCTATTAGTGTGGCAAAAGACACCAATTTATTGGTGTATACGCTTTATGAAAATGGGAAATATGCTATCTATAAAACACCTTTGGATAGTTTTAGCAGAACGCTTGTAGATCCTGAGCATGTAAACATGGATGCCTCACAGGTGCCTGTATATCAAAAGGATAGTAAAGGCGATTATGTGACGCAGCAATTGACAGAAAAGAATGAAGATGTAGGTAAAGGATTGATAAATAAACCTTATAGATCTAAGCTTCGTCTGGAGCATATTGGAAATAGCGGCGTTGGTGTTGGGTATAGCCGATATGGTACTGGTATGGCAGGAGGCGTTAATCTTTTCTTTAGTGATATGCTTAAACGGAATCAAATTTATACGGCCTTGATGGTGAATGGGGAACCTCATGATTTTGCCGGTGCACTTAGTTATCTAAACAGGGAAAGCCGGTTAAACTGGGGTGGAAGTGTCAGTCATGTGCCTTATTATTATTTTGATTGGGAGGAGAATTATGTAGATACGACCAATGATACTTATATTCAGCCATATAAAGAAATTCGTGTATTTCGTCAGCAAGTGACTGCTTTTAGCCAGTTTCCATTTTCTCGAAAAGTGCGGCTTGAAGGAGGAGGAGGTATTGAGCGTTATAGTTTTCGTGTTGACTCCATAACACTATTGCAGGAGCAGAATAGTTATTATAGTAAGTATAAAGAAGAAAAAATTGATGCGCCGCCCGGATATTTTATTTTTCCGACATACCTGGCGTTTGTCGGGGACAATTCAACTTTTGGTTTTACATCACCGATGGATGGTTACAGGTATCGTTTTGAAATCAATAAATATTTTGGAAGGCGTAATTTCTGGGGAGTATTGATTGATTACCGTAAATATTTTTATTATAAACCCGTTTCTTTAGCCTTTCGCGGTATGCATTATGGGCGTTATGGAAGGGACGAGAACCTGATGTATCCGCTTTTTATTGGCAATGATTATTATCAATATATTCGTGGGTATAACCGGGCCTCATTTGAAAATTATCCCTGCCAGACTGGTAATTGTCTTAATGTTTTTAATTTGGTGGGTAGTAAGTTTTTAGTGGCCAATGCTGAGCTTCGGGTGCCCTTTTCCGGGCACAAAAGACTTTCTTTTATACGTTCTAAATTTTTTTATTCTGATTTGGTTTTCTTTATGGATGGTGGTCTGGCCTGGTATAATAATCTTCCCTTCACTCCGGAAAGTAATGCAACGTTGTCCTGGGAGCCACAAGCCAATAAAAGGATTCCTGTTTTTAGCGCCGGTGCCTCACTCAGAATTAATTTACTTGGCATGATTGTTCTTGAGCCTTATTATGCTTTTCCTTTTCAACGTTCCTTAGATCATGGAGTTTGGGGACTTGTCTTTTCGCCGGGGGGATGGTAATGATCAGTTTTCCTTAAAAAAACATTACTTTTGCAACAATTTAATCACTAAAGATTCGCAGTAAATTAATTAAGATTGAATTTTAATTTTCTTGTGTGTGTGGCCAGTG